>NZ_JAEFCH010000050.1:0-25845 GCF_016406015.1 Acidovorax sp. IB03
GCTTTGAGCGGCTCACATCCCGAATGCCCCCGGCTTTGCCGGGGGATGGTTACTCTCCAGTGCAGCCAGGTATTCATGCCGCATGAAGGGCGTGGCATGGGCTTGTTGCGCCAGCAATGCGTTCCAGGCTTGTGGGTCCACGTCGAGCACGCTCGCGTGTACGCGCGCGATAATGTGCGACTCAGCCACGGCGTGTTCTGGGGGGGCAGGCATCCATCAGGATTTTCTGCGTCAACCCCGCGGGGGCGGTGTGGGCGTTGTTCCACCAGGCCTGCAAGGCCCTTATCAAATCCATGACGCTCTCCATTTGCACAGCTCAGCTCAATTTCGTGGTGGGCGATATGCCCGGCAATGCGCAAAAGATCATTGCCGCTGCCCGCGAAGCCCATGCCTTGGGCGCGCAGCTGTTGCTGACGCCCGAGCTTGCAGTGTGTGGCTATGCGGCCGAAGACCTGTTTTTGCGCCCCGCTTTTCTTGCGGCTTGCGATGATGCCGTGAAAGCCGTGGCCCGCGAAACTGCAGGGTTACAAGGGCTGGCCATCGTGCTGGGCCACCCCCAGGCCCTGTCTGCCGATGCGGCGGCTTTCAGCGTCTGCCGCAATGCCGCCAGCGTGGTGCGCAATGGGCAGGTCGAGCAGACCTATTTCAAACGCGAGTTGCCCAACTACCAGGTGTTTGACGAGCGCCGCTACTTTGTGGCGGGCCAGGAACCGTGCGTGTTTGAAGTGGCTGGAGTGCGGGTGGGTGTGCTGATTTGCGAGGATGCCTGGTACCCGGCAGCCGCACGTGATGCAGCGGCTGCGGGCGCAGAGGTGCTGGCGGTCATCAATGCGTCGCCGTTTCACCTGGGCAAGAGTGCCGAGCGCGAGCAAACCATGCGGGAGCGCGTGGCGGAGACGGGTTTGCCGCTGCTGTACGCGCATCTGGTGGGTGGGCAGGACGAAGTGGTTTTTGAAGGCCGTTCGTTTGCCCTGGGGGCAGATGGTCGAGTGGCCGGGCGTGCGCCTGGTTTTAAAGAAAATCTGTTCACAGTGCGCTTGCAGAAAGCGCAAGGCGCTATTGAATTGATAGCTGATGTGGCCCCCGTGCCAAGCGCTGATGCAGACTTGTGGGACGCGCTGGTGCTGGGCGTGCGTGACTATGTCACCAAGAATGGCTTCCCTGGCGTGCTGCTGGGGTTGTCCGGCGGCATTGATTCGGCCCTGGTGCTGGCGATTGCGGTAGACGCTCTGGGGGCCGACAAGGTGCGGACGGTGATGATGCCGTCACCCTACACGGCAGACATCAGCTGGATCGACGCCCGCGACATGGCTGCACGCCTGGGCGTTCGTTACGACGAAATCTCCATTCGCCCTCAGTTCGAGGCTTTCAAGTCGGCCCTGGCGCAAGAGTTTGCGGGCCTGCCCGAGGACACGACGGAAGAGAACCTGCAAGCCCGCATTCGCGGCACCTTGTTGATGGCCTTGTCCAACAAATTTGGCCAGGTGGTGCTCACCACGGGCAACAAGAGCGAGATGGCCACGGGCTATTGCACGCTGTATGGCGACATGGCGGGTGGCTTTGCCGTCATCAAGGACGTGGCCAAGACCCGCGTGTTTGAGCTGGCACGCTGGCGCAACGCCAATGACCCGTATGGCACGGGCAGCAACCCCATCCCGGAGCGCATCATTACCCGCCCGCCCAGCGCCGAGTTGCGGCCTGACCAGAAAGACCAGGACAGCCTGCCGCCTTACGAGGTGCTGGACGCCATCGTGCAGCGGTACATGGAAAATGACGAGCCCATCGAGTCCATCATCGCTGCCGGGTATGCGCGGGCGGATGTGGAGCGCGTGACGCGGCTCATCAAAATCAACGAATACAAACGCCGCCAGGCGCCCGTGGGCATTCGCGTCACAAAGCGCAGTTTTGGTAAAGACTGGCGTTACCCTATCACCAACAAGTTCCGCGCCTGAAGGCAGGTTTGCCACCTGTCACTAGCCCTTCAGCGTGCCCGCCAATTTTTTATATCGCCCCAGGAGACTCCTATGAAAATGATCACCGCCGTCATCAAGCCCTTCAAACTGGAAGAGGTGCGTGAAGCGCTTGCCGAATGCGGCGTGACTGGCTTGACGGTGACCGAGGTCAAAGGTTTTGGGCGCCAAAAAGGCCATACCGAGCTGTACCGCGGTGCGGAATACGTGGTGGACTTTCTGCCCAAGGTGAAGGTGGAGGTGGTGGTGAAAACAGAGGATGTAGACCGCTGCGTCGATGCCATCGTGAACGTGGCCCGCACCGGGAAGATCGGTGACGGCAAGATTTTTGTGACTCCCGTGGAGCGCGTGGTGCGCATCCGAACCGGAGACCTGGACGATGCGGCCATCTGACGATGCCGCGGTTGGTGGGGTAGGTAGCCCCACTGACCACCTGAGGCGCAAGGTGCGCCCTTTGAACAGCTTTTTAGATCACTGCACGCAGTGGGGTGGCTGGTTGGTCGGGGCCGGTTGCCAGCACCAGGTTGCGTAGCAACGCTGCCGGAGTCGTCTCCGTTTGCAGCAGCTCCATCTGCCAGTCGCCCATGAAGCCGCACTTCACGCTGGTCTGCAAAAAACCTAACAGGCCATCGTAATAACCCGCCACGTTCAGCAGGCCCAGGGGCTTGCCATGGTAGCCAAGCTGGCGCCAGGTCCACACCTCAAACAGTTCTTCAAACGTGCCGATGCCGCCCGGCAGGGCCACAAAGGCATCGCTGCGCTCGGCCATCATCGCCTTGCGCTCGTGCATGTTCTGCACGATGTGCAATTCATCGCAGGCATGGTCGGCCAATTCCTTGTCTACCAGCGCCTGCGGAATCACGCCCACCACGCGACCGCCCGCAAGGCGCGTGGCTTCTGCCACGGTGCCCATGAGCCCGCTGCGTCCGCCGCCGTACACCAGCTGACCCGAGTGTTCTCCGATCCAGCGGCCCACCTCTTGTGCGGCTTGCGCGAATGCGGGGTTCTCTCCTGGGCGTGAACCGCAGTAGACACAGATCGAAAACGTGGGTTCAGCCATGAAAAATCCTTTGAGCGATAGCGGCTACCCAGATCCCGCCGCACAGCAGCAATGCCAGCAGCACGGCGGCGCTGCCCATGTCCTTGGCGCGTTTGGAAAGGTCGTGCCACTCCGGGCCAATGCGATCAATCGCCGTTTCGATCCCTGTGTTGAGCAGTTCGACGATCATCACAATCACTACAGAACCTGCCAGCAAAGCGACCTCTACCCAGCTCTTGCCCAGCCAGAAGGCCAGGGGAACGAGTACCAACGCTGCCAGAGCTTCCTGGCGGAATGCGGTTTCGTGCCAGCCTGCCTTCAAACCTTCAATGGAATAGCCGGCGGCATGCCAGACGCGGTTAAGCCCTTTGCGGCTTTTTTGCGCGTTGGCTGGTGATGCTGGAGGTGGGGTGGACATATGAGGTCGTCGTGGAGGGAGCTGGGCGACCCAGCCGCCCCGGTATTATTTTTTGCCCGGATCAAAATGCACCAGACGGGTGCCCGCCCATGCGTCATGCCAGAACTGCTGGGCGGGATGGAATCGACTCAAAATAGCCCACATCGCTACCCACCCTGCCAGCAGGACCAGCACTTCGAGGGCTGGCACGCCAAAGGAATAAGCAGCCAGGGGTGGAAGGAACCATACCCAGCACAGCACGTAGCGCAACGCTGCACGCGCTTGGGTGACGGGCGCGCCAGTGGGGCTGGCTACGCGGATGTGCCAGGTTTTTTGTGCAAGCGTCTGGCCGCGCGACCAGAACCACGCGAAGTAAATACCAAAGACCACAAACAGGAACCCCATGCGCAGGCCGCGGTTGGCCAATGCGTGGCGAGACTGGCTCAGCGTATCAAACAGGTACGACGCGATGAAGACCACGCCAAACATCAGAATGCCCTCGTACAGCCAGCATGCCATCCGCCGCGTGATACTGGGTGTTTGAAGCTTGCTGGACTGAGGGGCGGGCGATGGGATGGAGGAGCCGGATTCTGGAAGAGCAGACATGCCTGAAGAGTATCACTGCGGCTGGTAGCCAATATCTTCCGGCCGGGGTTGCAGTGCAGGGGCTGGTGCGGGCTCCGATGCAGCCGGACCGCTCGGCAGCGGAGGCAGCGAGGAGGGGGTGGCCGAAGGCGTGGAAACCGGGGTCGTCTCCACCACAATGGGTGCCGCTGGTGCTCGGGCAGGCTCCGCTGGTGGGGTGGTTGCTTGCACGGGGACGACCACCAGGGTACGCGGCAGGTGAGGGTCCGTCGGTGTGATCTTTGGTGGGTTGGCCCGGGCCGGCCCTGCTTGCGCGGCTGCGGGAACCTGCACCAGTTTCTTGGGAGACTCGGGGCGCAAAGCAGGCGCCGCTCCCGCAGGCTTGGTGGGAGCATCAGCAGCCAGTGAGCGCTTTTCTTCATCGCTCAGTGCCTGATAAGCCTCCCAGTGGGCCCGCTTGTCATTGGGCGCCAGCCGCTGCGCGTCTGCATAGTTCAGGCGTGCCTGGCTGCGTTGCCGAGCGCTCAAGCTTGACCACTCGGTCATGCGGTTGTGCAGTTTCTCCTGCTCTTCAGGCGGCAACGTTTCAAAGGTCTGTGCCAGCGCGAGCCAGCGGCGCTTCTGACTTTCGCTCAAAACAGCCCATCGCTCTGCCAGCGGATAGAGCGCCAGTTTTTGGGGTGTTGAGAGGGTTTCCCAGCCAGGACCCGAGGCCATTTCGGTGAACGCCTCTGAAGGCTGAAGTCCCGTAGCCGCAGCAGGCCGCAGCTTGGTCACGGGCTTGGAAGGCGCTGCAGGCAGCAGCGTGCCGGGCGCAAGAAGAACGTATTGCGCTACCTGCACGCTCGCAACCGCCATGGCGCCCAAAAGCACCAAAGCCAGCACGATGGCTGGCGTGTTGGTGAGCGCGGCGGTTTGTTCTGTTTGCATGCAGGCCGTGGGCGGAAGGTAAAAGCGCGTCAGTTGCGCGCGGCAGCAGTCTTCAAAAATTGCATGAACCCTGGATCGGCATATGCCTCAGGGGGCAGGTCATCGGTGAGCAAGGCTGCATCCACTTCTGCCACTTCATTGAGCCCATTTTCGTCTTGGGCCGCATTTATAGCGAATAGTCCAATCACCAACGCCATGAGGGGGATGGCTGACACCAGCGCGTTCCACCAGCCGCCATCGCCTCCGCGTCCCAAAATGGCTGTGGAGCCAGAGTGCAGCACCACGGGAGCTGCTTTGCGCACCGGTGCTACCACTTTGCGCTTGGCCAGTGCCTGCATGCGAGCGGCCCGCAGGCGTTCGCTGATGTCGTAGGGCAGGTCTTCCGTGCCTTGCGTCATTCGTGCCGCAACCCGGCGAGCAAACAGGTCTGCGGCTGCGTCGTTAGATGGGTGGGGTGCGGTGTTCATAACTCGATTCCTTTGGCCTTGAGTGCCTTGCTCAGTGTCTGGATGGCTCTGAAACAATGTGTTTTTACGCTTCCCTCGGAACAGCCCATGGCGGCGGCCGTTTCTGCAACATCCATTTCTTCCCAGTAACGCATGAGGAACGCTTCCCGTTGACGCGCGGGCAGTTCCTGGATCTCTGTTTCTATCTCGCGAAACGTCTGGGCTCGTGTGGTTTCGTCTTCGGCGCTTTCTGCGCGCTCTCCGTTGTCTGGGCCAGAGTATGCCTCTAGCAAATCAAAATCCATGCCATCTTCGCCTGGGCCTTCGAAGTCGCTCATGTTCGAAAACAGTGCGTTGCGGGTCTTTTGCCTGCGAAACCAGTCCAGGGTGCAGTTGGAAAGGATGCGCTGGAACAGCATGGGTAGCTCGGCTACCGGCTTGTCCCCGTAGTGCTCCGACAGCTTGAGCATGCTGTCTTGCACGATGTCCAGGGCCGCCTCCTCGTTACGCACGTGGTAAAGCGAGCGCTTGAATGCGCGCTTTTCTACGCTTTTGAGGAAATCGGAGAGTTCTTGTTCAGTTGCCAAGACAAATGGGCCCGCAAAGGTGCAACGCCATGGTTGGTGGTGCTAACAACACCCACAGGCTGGTAAGCCCTCGATTATCTCATTTTTGATGTTTTTTTTGAAAGGCAGCGTGTGAGCTTGTGTTGCAGTGCGATAATCTGCGAGCAATTCAAAAGGCAAACGGGTCACGGTCCGGCGCGGCAATCATCCCGCCTATGTCCTTGGCCTCAAGTTCCAAGCTGGCTTCACAAGAGCGCGTGCGAGGAGCACCCAAGGTTTTTCGTTAGAGAAATTCACAAAGGTTGATCATGGAAATTTCCAAAGTAGAACTCGCAGTGGCAGCCGCTGCACAGGCATCCGCGAACGCTTCGCAGGATCTGATGGGTTCCGAGATTCTCGTCAAGTCGCTTCAAGCAGAGAATGTTCAGTTCATCTGGGGGTACCCAGGCGGAGCTGTTCTCTATATTTACGACGCTCTCTACAAGCAAGACACCATTCAGCATGTGCTGGTGCGCCACGAACAGGCCGCAGTGCACGCTGCAGACGGGTATGCCCGCGCCACCGGTGAAGTGGGTGTGGCATTGGTGACATCCGGCCCGGGCCTCACGAATGCCGTGACCGGCATCGCTACCGCCTACATGGACAGCATCCCGATGGTGATCATCTCTGGTCAGGTGCCCACGGCAGCCATCGGTCTGGACGCTTTCCAGGAATGCGATACGGTCGGCATCACGCGCCCCATCGTCAAACACAATTTCCTGGTCAAAGATCCACGTGATCTGGCCATGACGCTCAAGAAGGCATTCCACATTGCCCGCTCCGGTCGGCCAGGGCCTGTGGTGGTGGACATCCCCAAGGACGTCTCCTTCAAGAAAGTGCCTTACACAGGATATCCACAAAGCGTAGAAATGCGCTCTTACAACCCCGTGCGCAAGGGCCACAGTGGCCAGATTCGCAAGGCGCTCCAGCTGCTGCTGGCCGCCAAGCGTCCCTACATCTACACCGGTGGCGGCGTGTTGCTGGGCAACGCGACGAACGAGTTGCGCACGCTGGTGGACATGCTGGGTTACCCCGTCACCAACACGCTGATGGGCCTGGGGGCTTACCCGGCTTCTGACCGCAAGTTCCTCGGCATGCTGGGCATGCACGGCACCATTGAAGCCAACAACGCCATGCAGAACTGCGATGTGCTGCTGGCGGTGGGGGCGCGCTTTGATGACCGCGTGATCGGGAATCCCAAGCACTTTGCGCAAAACGATCGCAAGATCATCCACATCGATATCGATCCTTCCAGCATCTCCAAACGCGTCAAGGTGGACGTGCCGATCGTGGGCGATGTCAAAGATGTGTTGACCGAGCTGATCTCCATGATCCGCGAGAGCAGCACGCGCCCCGATGCGGGTGCGCTGTCGGCTTGGTGGGACACGATTGAAGCCTGGCGCAGTCGCCAGTGCCTCAAGTACGACATGGGCTCGCCTGATGTCATCAAGCCCCAGTACGTGGTTGAAACGCTCTGGAACATGACCAAAGACGCAGATGCCTACATCACGTCGGACGTGGGTCAGCACCAGATGTGGGCTGCCCAGTATTACCGCTTTGATGAGCCGCGCCGCTGGATCAACTCGGGTGGTCTTGGCACGATGGGCGTGGGTATTCCTTACGCCATGGGTATCAAGTTGGCCAAGCCCGATGCTGAAGTGTTCTGCGTCACTGGCGAAGGCTCGGTTCAGATGAACATCCAGGAACTGTCCACCTGCCTGCAGTACAACACACCGATCAAGATTTGCGCGTTGAACAACCGTTATCTGGGCATGGTGCGCCAGTGGCAAGAGATTGAATACTCGGGCCGCTACAGCCACAGCTACATGGACGCGTTGCCCAACTTCGTGAAACTGGCAGAAGCGTACGGCCATGTGGGCTTGCTCATTGAGCGCCCTCAGGACGTGGAGCCCGCGCTGCGCGAAGCCCGCAAGCTCAAGGACCGCACCGTGTTCCTGGACTTTCGTACCGATCCCACCGAGAACGTGTTCCCGATGGTGCAGGCCGGCAAGGGCATTACCGAAATGCTGCTGGGTTCGGAAGACCTTTAAGCAAAATCGGCCTCCAGCGCTTTTCTGTAAAGCGCTAGTAGCTATCTAATTGATAGCGCCTTTCGACGAATCTATTGTCTGTCAAGCCTGCGCATTACCGTGCGCAGGGGAGGGCAGCGAAAAGAGGGATCTCCTCATCATGAAACACATCATTGCCGTTTTGCTCGAAAACGAAGCGGGCGCCTTGTCCCGCGTTGTGGGCTTGTTCTCTGCCCGTGGCTACAACATCGAGTCCCTGACCGTGGCCCCCACGGAAGACCCCTCGCTGTCGCGCATGACCATCCAGACCACGGGTTCTGACGACGTGATCGAGCAGATCACCAAGCACCTGAACCGCCTGATCGAAGTGGTGAAGGTGGTGGACCTGACCGAAGGCGCCTACACCGAGCGCGAGCTCATGATGGTGAAGGTGCGTGCCGTGGGCAAGGAGCGCGAAGAGATGAAGCGCATGGCCGACATCTTCCGCGGCCGCATCATCGACGTGACCGAGAAGAGCTACACCATCGAGCTCACTGGCGATCAGTCCAAGAACGACGCCTTTTTGCAAGCCATTGACCGTGCTGCCATTCTGGAAACCGTGCGCACGGGCGCCAGCGGCATTGGCCGCGGCGAGCGCATCTTGCGCGTGTAAGACAATCCCGAACTTTTATCCTTTACAACGTATTTCAACCGGAGCTACCCATGAAAGTTTTCTACGACAAAGACTGTGATCTGAGCCTGATCAAGGGCAAGACTGTTGCCATCATCGGCTACGGCTCGCAGGGCCACGCCCACGCGCAAAACCTGAACGATAGCGGCGTGAAGGTCGTGGTGGGTCTGCGCAAAGGCGGCGCTTCCTGGGACAAGGTTGGCAAGGCTGGCCTGACCGTGATGGAAGTCAACGATGCAGTCAAGGCTGCTGACGTGGTCATGATCTTGCTGCCTGATGAGCAGATCGCCGAGGTCTACAACAACAACGTGGCCCCCAACATCAAGCAAGGTGCCTCGCTGGCCTTCGCCCACGGCTTCAACGTGCACTACAACCAAGTCGTGCCCCGCGCCGATCTGGACGTGTGGATGGTCGCCCCCAAGGCTCCCGGCCACACTGTGCGCAACACGTACACCCAAGGTGGCGGCGTGCCCCACCTGGTGGCTGTGCACCAAGACAAGTCCGGCAAGGCCCGTGACCTGGCTCTGAGCTACGCCATGGCCAACGGTGGCGGCAAGGCCGGCATCATTGAGACCAACTTCAAGGAAGAAACCGAGACCGACCTGTTCGGCGAGCAGGCCGTGCTGTGCGGCGGTGCTGTCGAGCTGATCAAGATGGGTTACGAAACCCTGGTTGAAGCTGGCTACGCTCCT
Organism: Acidovorax sp. IB03; assembly: GCF_016406015.1. Taxonomy (NCBI): domain Bacteria; kingdom Pseudomonadati; phylum Pseudomonadota; class Betaproteobacteria; order Burkholderiales; family Comamonadaceae; genus Acidovorax; species Acidovorax sp. IB03. The sequence goes on from NZ_JAEFCH010000050.1 coordinate 9,365, forward strand.
GAAATGGCCTACTTCGAATGCCTGCACGAGCTCAAGCTCATCGTGGACCTGATCTACGAAGGCGGCATTGCCAACATGAACTACTCGATCTCGAACAACGCCGAGTTCGGCGAGTACGTGACCGGCCCTGAAGTGATCAATGAGCAATCGCGCGCCGCCATGCGCAATGCGCTCAAGCGTATCCAGAACGGTGACTACGCCAAGATGTTCATCCAGGAAGGCCGCTTGAACTATCCAAGCATGACAGCCCGCCGCCGCAACACCGCCGACCACAGCATCGAAGTGGTGGGCGCTCAGCTGCGCGCCATGATGCCTTGGATCGCCAAGAACAAGCTGGTGGACCAGACCCGCAACTGATCCTGCCTTGCAGAATCCAAGGGCCACTTCGGTGGCCCTTTTCATTGGTCGATCGCAGCATGGGTAACGGCTACACTCGTTCTTTGCCCGTTCGAGGGTGGTGGACATCGCAGCTTCCCGGGATTCTGCGTTGCTACAAATACAATAGCTGTTTGCGCTTGTCCACAAAGCGCTGGAGGTTTGTTTGATGCACGATGGTAACGAGTCCCGCAACAACCACGGTGTCTCGGTGCGCAAGCGGCGCAAGGGTATCTATATCTTGCCCAATCTGTTCACGCTGGCGGCTTTGTTTGGGGGCTTTTATTCCGTTGTGATGGCCATGAATGGCCGCTTCGACATGGCCGCTGTGGGTGTCTTCTGTGCCATGGTGCTCGATAGCCTGGATGGGCGCGTGGCCCGCATGACCAACACCCAGAGTGCCTTTGGCGAACAGATGGATTCGCTCTCGGACATGGTGTCGTTTGGCGCCGCACCGGCCCTGATTGCCTATGAGTGGGCGTTGCAGGGTTTGGGCAATTGGGGGTGGACCGCTGCGTTTGTCTACTGTGCTTGCGCTGCGTTGCGTCTGGCTCGCTTCAATGTGAATACCGGGGTCGTGGACAAACGTTACTTCCAAGGTCTGCCGTCTCCTGCGGCTGCGGCGTTGGTGGCTGGCTTTATTTGGCTGATGACCGAATTAGGGGTGCGGCAGGGTGAGGATTCGTGGCTTAGCTGGTCGCAGATCACGTGGATCATGTTTGCCTTCACGCTGTATGCGGGTCTCACCATGGTCACCAATGTGCCGTTCTACAGCTTCAAAGACGTGCAGATGAAAAAGAGCGTGCCTTTCGCAGCCATCGTGCTCATCGCGCTGGTGATTGCCGTCATCAATATCCATCCCCCCATCGTGCTGTTTGGCATTTTTGTTCTGTATGGCATGAGCGGCTATGGCGTTTATGCCTGGCGCAAGGCCAAGGGTCAGCATAGCAGTGTGATCAGCACCTCCACCGATGAGCCCGAAGAGCGCGGGCTTCACAAATGAGGGTAAGGCAGATGGATGACTTGTGCTACATTGCAATGCATGAATATGTTTGCACTGGCTCTACTGCTATCTCCCCACGGGCGGAGACGGTAGGCGCACGCGCACACTTTTTCTCAAAGGCCCGTATGCACCCGCAACGGGCCTTTTTCTTTGGGCATCCAATTTCAAGCGTTGCGGGTTGACCCCACCAATACCAGGAGAGACGACATGGCAGACAAACTCATCATTTTCGACACCACTTTGCGTGACGGTGAACAGTCCCCCGGGGCTTCCATGACCAAAGACGAGAAGCTGCGCATTGCGCGCCAGCTGGAGCGTCTGAAGGTGGACGTGATCGAAGCCGGGTTTGCTGCCAGCTCGAACGGTGATTTTGAGGCAGTGCAGTCCATCGCCAATGCCATCAAGGACTCGACCATTTGCTCGCTGTCCCGCGCCAATGACCGCGATATTTCCCGTGCTGCCGAGGCTCTCAGGGGTGCCAATTCAGCGCGCATTCACACCTTCATCGCCACGTCTCCGTTGCACATGGAGAAGAAGCTGCGCATGACTCCAGAGCAGGTGCTGGAGCAAGCCAAGCAATCGGTACGCTTTGCGCGCAATTTGGTGTCCGACATCGAGTTCAGCCCTGAGGACGGCTACCGCAGCGAGCCAGATTTTCTGTGCCGTGTGCTGGAGGCGGTCATCGCGGAGGGTGCAACTACCATCAACGTGCCTGATACGGTGGGCTACGCAATTCCTGAGCTGTACGGCAACTTCATCAAAACGCTGCGTGAGCGTATTCCCAATAGCGACAAGGCCATCTGGTCTGTGCACTGCCACAACGACTTGGGCATGGCTGTAGCCAACTCGCTGGCTGGCGTGATGATTGGTGGTGCGCGTCAGGTGGAATGCACTATCAACGGGCTGGGCGAACGCGCTGGTAATTGCTCGTTGGAAGAAGTGGTCATGGCCATCAAAACCCGTCGTGATTACTTCAACCTGGATTTGGCGATCGACACCCAGCACATCGTGGCGGCAAGTCGCATGGTCAGCCAGACCACTGGCTTTGTGGTGCAGCCCAACAAGGCGGTGGTCGGCGCCAACGCTTTTGCACACGCTTCTGGTATTCACCAGGACGGCGTGCTCAAGGCCCGTGACACCTATGAAATCATGCGTGCGGAAGACGTGGGCTGGAGTGCCAACAAAATCGTGCTGGGCAAGCTCAGCGGGCGCAACGCCTTCAAGCAACGCTTGCAGGAACTGGGCGTCAGTCTTGAGAGCGAGACGGAACTCAACACGGCGTTCACCCGCTTCAAAGAACTTGCTGATCGCAAGAGCGAGATCTTTGATGAGGACATTCTGGCCCTGGTGAGCGATGAGAGTGTTACCAGTGAGCGCGAGCAATATGGGTTTGTATCGTTGGCTCAGCAAAGTGAAACTGGTGAGCAGCCACGTGCCCGCGTAGTTTTCACGGTAGATGGCGTGGAAGTGCGTGGAGAGTCTGTTGGCAACGGTCCTGTGGACGCATCGTTGAAGGCCATCGAGTCGCACGTCAAAAGTGGCGCCGAGATGGTGCTCTATTCTGTGAACGCCATCAGTGGATCAACCGAAAGCCAAGGCGAAGTGACGGTGCGATTGCAAAACAGCGGCCGCGTCGTCAACGGCGTGGGTGCCGATCCTGACATCGTGGTGGCCTCTGCCAAAGCTTATCTCAGCGCGCTGAATAAATTACAAAGTAAAGCAGACAGAGTGGCCGCCCAAGGTTGAGTAAGCAATTTATAATTCAACCAATTTCGTTAAAAGTCGTGCAAGGTCTTGATCTTGCGCGACTTTTTTTGATTCTGTACATTGCCACACATTCCTTTACGTTTGGAGCACCTGGATGCAACATCGCTTTCGCACCGCAGTGAGCCGCATTGCCTCCATCCTGGGTCTTGTCATCGTCAGTTCCGCGCTCATCGCCCCCTCTGCAAATGCCGCAGAGCGCAAGCGAGCTACCGTCAAAAAGGTGGCACCTTCAGCCACCGCCTCCACCAAAAAAACTGCAGATCGCCGTGTGGCCGTGACCCTGCGTTCTTCCGATCGCCAGGTCAACGACCGTCGGCGCGTGAGTGCGAAAGCCGGGGTTCGCCCCGTCAAGGCTTCGGCTGTTTCGCGCGCTCAGGTGGTCCCGGCCAAGTTGTCATTTGGGCAGATGGCCGGGTTGCACGAGGTGTCTGATCCCCTGGATTTGAAGTCGAGCGTTGCTTTGGTCATAGACCAAGATACGCGTGAAGTGTTGCTGAGCAAGAACGATCATGCTGTTTTGCCGATTGCATCGCTCACCAAACTGATGACAGGTCTGATCATCAGCGAGGCCAAGTTGCCGATGGATGAACCCATCACCATCACCCAGGATGATGTAGATACAGAAAAGGGAAGCCGGTCTCGTTTGAGCGTGGGTACCACTCTGACCCGTGGCGAGATGCTCCACTTGGCGTTGATGTCCAGCGAGAATCGTGCGGCGCACGCCCTTGGACGCACCTATCCCGGCGGTTTGGCTACGTTCGTGGGCCTCATGAACGCGAAAGCCCGCATGCTTGGCATGACAGATACGCGTTATGTGGAACCGACTGGTTTATCAAGCCAGAACCAAGCCAGTGCACGTGACCTGGCCACCCTGGTGAATGTGGCACACGGGGACCCAGTGCTGCGGGAGTTGTCTACGTCGCCCAGCTATGAAGTGGCCGTAGGGCGCAAGACGCTGCAGTACAACAACACGAATGGTCTGGTAAAAAACCCCACCTGGGACATCGGTCTCCAGAAGACCGGCTATATCTCGGAAGCGGGTCGTTGCTTGGTCATGCAGGCCGAGGTTGCAGGACGCAAGCTGATCATGGTTTTTCTGGATTCTGCGGGTAAGTTCAGCCGTCTGGGAGATGCTGAGCGGGTGAGAAACTGGGTTGAGTCAGCCCGCGCCTTTGGAGCGCCCAAGATGACGGCCCAAAAAGGAAGCCACGGCTGATAGCCGGCGCTTTTGAAGCCTAGGGCATTGAAGGTGCCCTGGGCTTTGCTATTTCAGGGGCTCGCTGTGCGGCCGGGCGTGTATCCCAGTGCCAATGAAATTTCTTGCGCTGTGGCCTGAAGTTTTGGTAGCCAGCCTTCGTCCAGCCGATCCGCTGGTGCAGAAATCGAAAGGCCTGCCACCAGTTTGCCTTGGTCGTCATAAACGCCGGCGGCAATGCATCGAACTCCCAATTCGAGTTCTTCGTTGTCGCGGGCAATGCCATATTGCCGTGCTTTTGCCAACTCGCGCTCCAAAATGGGTAGTTGGGTAATGCTGTTGCGTGTGTGCCCGGCTAGTCCTGTACGGGTCGCGTAGGTGCGTACGCGTTGCGGGTCATCCAGTGCCAGAAATAATTTTCCGGTAGAGGTTAAGTGCAAAGGAGCTCTGCCACCAATGGCGCGAACCACTTGCATACCAGATCGCTCACTGTAGGCCCGTTCGATATAAACAATTTCATCTCCTTGGCGCATGCTCAGGTTGACGGGTTGTTGGATGAGCTTGTGCAGGTTGCGCATAGGCACCAATGCAGCATCCCGCACGCTCAAGCGGGCTTTGACGAGATTGCCCAGCTCCAACAGGCGCATTCCCAGGCGATAGCTGCCAGATTCTGGTCGGTCGACAAATCGACCGATGGTCAAGTCGTTCAGGATGCGGTGGGTGGTGGAGGGGTGCAGCCCTGTCTTTTCACTGATTTCCTTCAATGAGATGGCATCTTCGCGTGAGGCTAAGACATCTATCAGGGTGAACATCCGTTCGAGGACTTGTACGCTTGGTTTCGCGGGGATATCTGAATCTATTTTTTTCATGGGCTATGACGCAGCATGTGCTATTGCATCTTACCTTGTGAAATGCGATCCCGCCTTGCGTGAGTGTCAGCCAGATGCCTGTCGCTGCCAGCGCTGGTCTTCCAGGATTTCGCTGGGTTTGAAGCGGGCTTTGTAAGCCATCTTTGGGCTTTCTTGGATCCAATACCCCAAGTAAACATAAGGGAGGCTCAGTTTTCGTGCTTGAGCTACCTGCCAGAGTACGTTGTAAGTCCCGTAGCTTGAACGCTCATCGGGCTCAAAGAACGTGTAGACCGCCGAAATCCCGTCATCTAGCACATCGAGAATGGAGACCATTTTGAGTGTTCCCGGTATGCCGTCATGCCCTGGCTCTCGAAATTCCACCAATCGCGAATTGACTCTGCTTTGCAGCAGAAACTGCGTGTACTGGTCAATATTGTCCTGATCCATACCGCCACCAGGATGTCGGGCTTTTTGGTAGCGCTGGTACAGCTGATAGTGCTCGGGAAGGAAGCACAAACGCAAGATGTGGGCTTGCAGGTGCTGATGGCGTGCCTGTGCCCTCAGCTGGCTGCGGTCAGGCAAAAACTCATCAGCGACGATGCGCAATGGCTTGCAGGCTTGGCAGCCATCGCAATATGGGCGGTAAGTGAACATGCCACTGCGCCTGAATCCCTTGTTCACCAAGTCCGAATAAACGGAATTCTGAATGAGGTGGCTGGGGGTTGCTACTTGCGAGCGTGCCACCCTGTCTGGCAGGTAGCTGCAGGGGTAGGGCGCCGTAGCGTAGTACTGCAGCGTGTGCAGTGGCAGGTCATTGAGTTGCGTCATGCCTTGTTTCAGCGGGACAGTAACTGCGACCAGTATACGGATTCAAAAACCCAGAGAGGGTCCGGTTCGCTTGAAAGGGCCTGGATGTCAGCAACGAATGTTTTGCGTGGTATTTCTGCTGCGCCCAAGGATGCCAGGTGTCTGGTGTTTTGTTGACAGTCGATCCAAGGCACGCCCTGCGCTTTTGCGATGCACACCAATGCAGCCAGCGCAATTTTCGAGGCGTCTGTCACATGTGCAAACATGGATTCGCCGAACACCGCCTTGCCCAGTGCTACGAAGTAAAGACCTCCGATTAACTTGTCATCGACCCAGGTTTCCACGCTGTGCGCCACACCCAGGGCATGAAGTTGTTCATATGCCTCCACCATGGATGGAACGATCCACGTACCGTTTTGACCTTTCCTACTCTGGGTGGCGCAAGTTCGGATCACCCGTGAGAACGCCTTGTCTATAGTGACTGAGCACTCTGGCGATTTTTGGAATTTTTTGAGAGTCTTGCGCAGCGAAGGGTGTAGCTTGAACTGGTTCACCTGGAGCACCATCCGTGGGTCTGGAGCCCACCAGAGTATGGGCTGACCATCGCTAAACCAGGGAAAAGTGCCTTGAGCGTAGGCACGACACAAGGTCTCGGTATCGAGTGTGCCGCCTGCGGCCAGTAGTCCCGGCGCCGGTGTATCAAGTCCCCATGCGGATTCAGGTGTGGGGAATGGGTCCCCAGGGGCGAGCCAAGGCAGTGCGACGTCCATAGGTGGTGCAGATAGAAATTTCCAGCGAGCGGTTCAAGCGTGATTAAGCTAGCGTTTTAGACGAAGTGAGCAATGATTCCGTATTTGTTGTTTGCATGGATGCTTGAGCAAAAAAAAACCCTGCACTGTGCAGTGCAGGGTTTTTGATTGGCTCCTCGACCTGGGCTCGAACCAGGGACCTACGGATTAACAGTCCGGCGCTCTACCGACTGAGCTATCGAGGAATAATCGGTATGGTTTTGCTTTACTGAGGTTTGCAAAGCTATCTAAATTTTTGGCTCCTCGACCTGGGCTCGAACCAGGGACCTACGGATTAACAGTCCGGCGCTCTACCGACTGAGCTATCGAGGAACAAGCCGNNAACCAGGGACCTACGGATTAACAGTCCGGCGCTCTACCGACTGAGCTATCGAGGAACAAGACTTAGATTATATACACAAAATTGCGTGCTCCTCAACATTCTCGCGTTTTGTTTGAAGACTCTGTCTTCAAGGCTCAGGACGGCGCCATAACCAAGCCAAGACAATGGTCATGCAAGCAATGGCTGTAGCAGTTGCCCAGCGAGGTGCGTTGCTAAGCAACAGGATGACCACGCTCGACGACATCACCGCTGAAGCTGTCCACTTGGCCTTGCGGCTGACGCAACCGCCACTGGCCCAGTTTTGAAGCATTGGGCCGAACAGCCGATGATTCCACAACCATCGGTAAAGAGGCGGGGAGCTCTTTGCGGCGGCCCAGGCAGCTAGCAAGATGAATACCGTGGTGGGCAGCCCCGGAACAAAGATACCGACTATTCCCAGTGCCAAATTGAATATGGCAAACACCAAGAGGATGCCCCGAACCAACACGGGAAGGGTCCGTAGTGGTGCGGGTTCGGGGGATTTTTCCCTGTCTTGATCCATGCGCGCATTGTGCCTGCAAGGCGTCAGCGTCATGTGCCTGCAGGGAGCGCTCGGCTATCAGTGAATGAGGGGTGGCGTCATGGATAGGTCTTCGAGCATTGGCAGGTCATCACACTTGATCCAGTGCATTCTGTAGGTCGGCCAGCAGGTCATCAATGTGCTCGATGCCCACCGACAGGCGCACCATGCCTTCGCTCACACCCGCCTTGGCCAGTTCTTCTGGGTTGAGCTGGCGGTGCGTGGTGGACGCGGGGTGTGTGGCAAGCGACTTCGCATCGCCGATGTTCACGAGGCGTGTGAAGAGTTGCAGCGCATCCAGGAAACGCGCACCGGCTGCGCGCGGGTCGGCGTCACCGGCCTTCAGGCCAAAACTCAGGATACCCGACGCGCGCCCGCCCATCTGGCGTTGCGCCACGGCGTGGTCGGCATGGTCGGGAAGGCCCGCATAACGCACCCATTCCACCTTGGGGTGACTTTGCAGGAACTTCGCCAGCGCCAGCGTGTTGTCACAGATGCGGTCCATGCGCAGCGGCAGGGTTTCGATGCCCTGGAGCGTCAGCCAAGCGTTGAACGGCGAGAGAGCGGCACCCATGTTGCGCAGCGGCACCACGCGCGCGCGGCCAATGAAGGCGGCGGCGCCTAGCGCTTCAGTGTAGACCACGCCGTGGTAGCTCACATCGGGTTCGTTAAGGCGCTTGAAGCGGGCCTTGTGCTCTGCCCACGGAAACTTGCCGCTGTCCACGATGATGCCGCCAATGCTGTTGCCGTGGCCGTTCATGTACTTGGTGAGGGCGTGCACCACGATGTCGGCGCCGTGCTCAATAGGGCGGCACAGGTAGGGGCTGGGCACGGTGTTGTCTACGATCAGCGGCACGCCGTGGTCGTGCGCCACCTTGGCCAGTGCGGCGATATCGGTCACGTTACCCAGCGGATTGCCGATAGATTCGCAGAACACGGCCTTGGTGCGTGCGTCTATCAGCTTGGCAAAGCTGGCCGGGTCGCGCGGGTCGGCGAAGCGCACCTCAATGCCCTGCTGCGGGAAGGTGTGGGCGAACAGGTTGTAGGTGCCGCCGTAGAGCGTGCTGGCGGAGACGATGTTGTCGCCGGCCTCGGCGATGGTCTGGATGGCTGCCGTGATGGCCGCCATGCCCGAGGCCATGGCCAGCGCCGCCACGCCGCCTTCCAGCGCCGCCACGCGCTTTTCCAGCACGTCGGTGGTGGGGTTCATGATGCGGGTGTAGATGTTGCCCGGCACCTTCAGGTCGAACAGGTCGGCGCCGTGCTGGGCGCTGTCGAACGCGTAGGCCACCGTCTGGTACAGGGGCACTGCGGCAGACTTGGTGGTGGGGTCGGGGCTGTAGCCAGCGTGTACGGCCAGGGTTTCGATTTTCATGAAGGCTGTCTCTTTCGTTAAAGGAAGGGGAGTGGCACAGCCGGGTTCCACCCATAGCTGGACGGAGCCCAATGTGCCGATGGCGCGGGCCATTCTGGCACCGCTGGCCCATGGCGTCATCGAATGGTTGGCTATGTGCTTATGACGTTCTTGCATCCCGCCATAGGCGGGCCTATGCAGTGGGCTCGTCCATCGCGCTGGTGGCGGGCTCTAGGGCTTGGCGGCGCCTTTGCTGCCTACGTCGCCAGGCTTTCTCGAGCTCCACCACCACCAGCACCACTAGCGCGGTGCAAATGCACAGCCCCAGCTCGCCCAGGCTCAGCGGCTCGGTGCGGAAGATGGGGTTGAGCCAGGGCACGTAGATGGTGGCCATCTGCAGTGCAAAGGTGAGCAGCACCGCGCCGAGCAACGGGCGGTTGCTGAGCAGGCCCAGGCGCCAGATGGGTTCGGATTCGGACCGGATGGCGATCACATGCGCCATCTGCGCCAGCGTGAGCGCGGTGAACACCATGGTCTGCCAGTGCGCATGGCCGGTGTGCAGGGCCCAGGCCTGCACGGCCAGGCACAGCCCGCCAATGAGCAGGCCCACGCCCAGAATGTGCTGCCACATGCCGTGCGCAAACAGGCTCTCGCGCGGCGCGCGGGGCGGGCGCTGCATGATGCCGCGCTCGGCCGGTTCAGCCGCCAGCGCCAGGCCCGGCAGGCCGTCGGTCACCAGGTTGACCCACAGGATGTGGATGGGCAGCAGCGGCATGGGCAACAGCAGCAGCGGCGCAAGAAAGATCGTCCAGATCTCGCCCGAGTTGCCCGTCATGGCGTAGCGCACAAACTTGCGGATGTTGTCGTAGATGCGGCGGCCTTCGCGCACCGCCGCAACGATGGTGGCGAAGTTGTCGTCCAGCAGCACCAGGCTCGACGCCTCGCGCGCCACGTCGGTTCCGCCCTGACCCATGGCCACGCCGATGTCGGCGCGCTTGAGCGCCGGGGCGTCGTTAACACCATCGCCGGTCATGGCCACAAAGTGGCCCTGGGCCTGCAACGCCTCGACGATGCGGATCTTCTGCGCCGGGTCCACGCGGGCGTAGACCTGCACCTGCTCCACCTTTGCCCGCAGCGCGGTATCGTCCAATGTGGCCAGATCTGCTCCGGTGAGCACGGGTGCGTCGGCGCTTCGCACGATGCCCAGCCGGTGCGCAATGGCGCGTGCGGTGGCTGGGTGGTCGCCCGTGATCATCACCGGCGTGATGCCCGCGCTGATGCAGTCGCGCACTGCGACCTGGGCTTCGGGGCGGGGTGGGTCGATGAGGGCGATCAGGCCCAGCAGCTCCAGCTGGTTTTCCACCGCATCGATGTCGTTGGTGTCGGGCAGGCGGGCGTGGTTGCGGCGGGCCAGGGCCAGCACGCGCAGGCCCTGGGCGGCGAGCTGCTGTGCGGTGGCGAGGACCTTGGTGGTGTCGAGCGCGGCAGCGCCTTCGGGCGTCCAGTGGACGGTGCAGCGGGGCAGCACGGATTCTGGAGCGCCCTTGGTGTAGGCCACAAAGCCTTCCACCACACGGTGGAAGGTCGTCATGCGCTTGCGGTCGGAGTCAAAGGGCTGCTCCTGCACGCGGGGGCTGGCCGCGTCGAGCAGGGCCTTGTCCAGCCCGCCCGCGTGGGCGGCCAGCACCAGCGCGGTTTCGGTGGGGTCGCCCAGCCACTGGGTGCCTGACGGACCCTCTTCGTTCTTTGCTTGCAGCGTGGCGTCGTTGCACAGTGCGGCGGCGCGCAGGGCCTCGGCGTGGGCGGGGCCGGGCAGGGGGTCGCCGGGCACCCAGCGCACGCCATGGGCCAGCAATAGCTCGGCGTGCATGCGGTTTTGGGTCAGGGTGCCAGTCTTGTCCGAGCAGATGGTGGTGACCGAGCCCAGCGTCTCCACCGACGGCAGGCGCCGCACCAGCGCATGCACGGCCACCATGCGGCGCGCGCCCAGGGCCAGCAGCACCGTGACCACGGCAGGCAACGCTTCGGGGATGGCGGCCACGGCCAGGCTGATGGCGGTGAGGGCCATCAGCAGCGGCGCCTCGCCGCGCAGCACGCCCACCACAAAAATCACCGCGCAGATGCCCAGCACCGCAAGGGCCAGGCGCTTGCCAAAGGCCGCCAGGCGCAGCTGGAGCGGCGTGCTGCGGTCGCCCGCGTCGAGCAGCGTAGCCACCTTGCCCAGCTCGGTGTGCATGCCGGTGGCCACTACCAGCCCGCGTGCGCGACCATGGGTGGCGGTGGTGCCCTTGAAGGCCATGTTGGTGCGGTCGCCCAGCGCGCCCACGTCTTCGGCCGCCAGGGCTTCGGTCTGCTTGGCCACGGTCACGGATTCGCCCGTGAGGGCCGATTCATCCACCTGCAGCTGCGCAATCTCGATCAGCCGCAGATCGGCCGGAATCTGGTTGCCCGCCTCCAGCAGCACGATGTCGCCGGGCACCAGCTCTATGGCGGGGAGGACCTGCACTGTGCCGCCGCCAGCAGGCGCAGCGCCGCCATGGCCTGGTCGGCGCGCCAGGCCTGCACAAAGCCGATGACGGCGTTGAGCACCACGATGACCAGGATGACCAACGTGTCGGTCACCTCGCCCACCAGGCCCGAGATGACGGCGGCGCCCAGCATCACCAGCACCATGAAATCCTTGAACTGGTCGGCCAGCAGATGCCACCAGGGGCGGTCTTGCGATGCGTCCAGTTTATTGGCACCGTGGGTGGCGCTGCGCCTCATCGGCATGCAGGCCTGCATCAGGGTTGACGCCGTGCGCCTGGGCGACGGCCTCGGTGGGGTGCAGGTGTGGCGCGGTGGATGGGGACATACGGCGAACGGAGAAACGGGCCGCACATCCGCGCGTCAGGGGAGCGCTGAATAAGGATTTATCCGTAAATAATATTGACAGGTAAACTGATCTTTCGCAAGGTGATGATGGCAGCGGCCAGATGGTTAAGCGCGAGAAACGTGTGCTCCAGCTTTTCGTAGCGCACGAGCAGCTTGCGGAATCTGTTGAACCACCCATGGCATGCCTCCACCACCCAGCGGCGCGCCTTCTTCTGCGGATTGCGTTTCTTGCGCTCTGCCTCGCTCTTGCGGCCCACTACATGCGGGATATAGCCGTGGGCCAGGATGATCTTCATGGCGTTCTATCCCCGGTAGCCGGCATCAGCGCATAGGTGCTTGCTGCGTCGCTGCTTGGGTGTGGGGCGCTTGATCATGCAGGACGCCAGCACGGCCTCAAGTTGCGTCACGTCGTGCGCGTTGGCCCCGGTCACGACGAGTGACAACGGGACGCCACGCCCGTCCACCAGCAGGTGACGCTTGCTGCCATTTTTTCCCCCGATCCGTCGGGTTGCGCCCCACAGCCTCTTGCGCCAGCGGCGCCTTGAACATGGCCCCATCAATGCTTTGCCAGCGCCAGGCAACGCCTTCGAAATCATCGTACTCAGCAAGGCCTGCACGCCACAGGTTTTCAAAGAACCCGGCCTTGGACCACAGCATGAACTTCTGATGGATCGCGCTGGCGCTGCCGAAGCGCTCAGCAGGCAATGCCTTCCATTGGCAGCCAGTGCGCAGCACATACATGATGGCCTCGAACACCAGCCGTGGCGGTTTGCTCGGGCGGCCCGCTCCGGCTGCGCGCTTGTACTGCTTGTCAGGATCGCGCGCAGGCTGTGGCACCAGCGGCTCCACCCGGCTCCAGAACTCGTCCGTCACTTCCCACGAATTGGCATGCGCCTTGGCCATCGACACCTCCTGCGCCGCATCACGGGCGACTCAGGAACATAGTTTAATTTACGGATAGATCCTAAGTCTCCGCGATGCGGCGCGTGCGAGGACTTGTTCGGCGTTGCCTTAGCGCGCGACTTGCGGCCGGGCTTTGTAGAACTGGATCGGGGCTTCTGGCACCTGGTTCAGCACCTGGCGCTTGATCTTGCCCACCACGTGCATTTCACAGGGCTTGCAGTCAAAGCGCAAGGTCAGCTTCTCCTTGCCGTTGATCAACATCAAGGGTTCTGCCTTGATGGTGCCCTGTACACCCGTCACGCCCTTGGCCTGCTTGGGGCACAGGCTCATGGAAAAGCGCACGCAGTGCTTGGTGATCATGAGGCTGACTTCGCCTTCTTCTTCATGGGCCTCGTAAGCCGCAGCGATCACCTTCACGCCGTGGCGCACGTAGAAGTCGTGGGCCTTGTGGTTGAACACATTGCCCAGGAAGGAGAGCGTGTCCTCAGGGTAGGGCACAGGGGGCTCCACCGGTGTCGCGCGTGGCAGGCGGGCAAAGTTGCTGGCGCGGTTGGCTTCCAGATCGGCCGCCGCATCGCGGCGCAGGGCGTTGAGCACTGACGCGGGCACAAACCAGGGCTGTGACAACTGCAGCGCAATGTCATGCACCGCAAACGCCGTTGCGCCAAAGCGGCCCAGCTGCTCGCGCAGGCTGGCTTCGGCCTTGGCGGCATCAGTGGCTGGCTGGTGGGGCTGCTGTACATCAGCGGTGCCCACATTGCCGTCCTCATCCGTCAGCAGCAGGCTGAAGCCGCTGGGCGTTTCGCTCAGGTGCGCCCACAGGCCGATGCGGCGGTCGCTGGATTTTTTCTCGAGCGTGCGCACCCAGTCCATGTCGCGGTTGCGGTTGATCTCGGTGCCCTTGCGCAGGTCCTTGAAGCCTTCCATCGGGTCCTTGGGGTACACGCGCCACTGGCCTACGCTGCGTGCCGACACGGGCTCGGCCACGTTGATGGCCATGCCCACCAGCTCCTTGTGCAGGTCGTAGTAGCACAGCCCATCGCCGTTGTGCAGCACGGTGGCGGGGTCGCTCACTTCCAGCTCCACAAAATCGGGGCCCACCTTGGTCACCCAGCCGATGGTCTGGCCAGGGTTCTTGGGGGTGTCGAAGGCGCCGATATCTTCCTTGCGGCCGGTGACGAAGTAGTCGGTGAACTCGCGGTTGAAGTTTTGCACCGGGTCGGGCGTGAAGGTGAAAGTGGTGCGCCCGCTGGACGAGCGCGACAGCGGTCGGCCCTGGGCCTCGCGCTCTTCGATGATTTCGTCGAGCAAGGTGCGGTAGTAGGCCGTGATGTTCTTCACATAGCCCATGTCTTTGTAGCGGCCCTCAATCTTGAAGCTGCGCACGCCGGCGTCGATGAGGGCGCGCAAGTTATCGCTCTGGTTGTTGTCCTTCATGCTCAGCACGTGCTTGTCGTGCGCAATGATGCGGCCCTGCGCGTCGGTCACCTGATAGGGCAGGCGGCAGGCCTGGCTGCAGTCGCCGCGGTTGGCGCTGCGGCCCGTTTGCGCATGGCTGATGTTGCACTGGCCGCTGTAGGCCACGCAGAGCGCGCCGTGGATGAAGAACTCGATGTTGGCGCGGCCGGGCGCATCCACCGGGCCCAGCGCTTTGTGGATTGCCGCAATCTGCTGCACCGTCAGCTCGCGTGCCAGCACGATTTGCGACAAGCCTGCGTCCTGCAGAAAACGGGCCTTTTCGGGCGTGCGGATGTCGGTCTGGGTGCTGGCGTGCAACTGGATGGGAGGCAGGTCGATTTCGAGCAGGCCCATGTCCTGGATGATCAATGCGTCCGCGCCAGCCTCGTACACCTGCCAGGCCATCTGGCGCGCAGCCTCCAGCTCATCGTCGCGCAGGATGGTGTTGAGCGTGATGAAAATGCGGCTGTTGAAGCGGTGGGCGTGCTTCACCAGGCGCTCAATGTCTCGGATGTCATTGCCCGCGCTGGCCCGCGCGCCAAAGGCCGGGCCGCCGATGTAGACGGCATCGGCGCCGTGGTTGATGGCTTCAATGCCAATGTCTGCGTCGCGCGCAGGCGATAGCAGTTCGAGCTGGTGGGGAAGTAGGGACATGTCTCAATTATCGTTCTCGGTAGAAAAGCGCATCTCAGACGCTGCTTTAAACGCCTCGTCCATATGCGCGATCTTGAAGTGGACTAATATGTAAACATAGCATCTGTCCCCCACAAGAGTTGGGCTTGCTAACATGCTGGTCGCTCAGTCGGGCGTTCAGAGTGCGAAAACCCAAGTCAATCAATTTTGGAGATCGTTTCGTGTCTTTTGTTTTTCCTGTATCTCATCAAAACATGCTTCGTTTAGTTTCTCTTCCCCTCGGAGCTGCGGCTGCCTGTGCAGTTATCGCTGGAACGGCACATGCTCAAGACGTTCAAGTTGTAAAAATCGCGCATGCTGGCCCGGTGTCAGGTGGGATTGCCCACATTGGAAAAGATACTGAAAACGGGGTTCGCTTGGCCGTTGAGGATCTGAATGCTCAAGCGTTGGTCATTGGCGGAAAGAAGATCAAATTTGAACTCGCGGCAGAAGACGATGCCGGAGACCCACGGCAAGCTACTGCAGTTGCGCAGAAATTGTGTGATCAAAAAGTAGCTGGTGTGGTGGGGCACCTGCAGTCTGGAACTTCGATTCCAGCTTCAGCTGTCTATGCCAAGTGCGACATGCCTCACATCACGGCGTCTGCGTCCAATCCAGACTTAACAAAGCCTGGACACAAGACAACGTTCCGACTGATTGCCAACGACAACGCTCTGGGTGCTGCGTTGGCGTTATTCGGTGCTGACCACCTCAAAATTAAAACAGTGGCGATCATTGATGATCGCACTGCTTACGGGCAGGGTGTCGCGTCAGTTTTTAAAGCTACAGCGCTACAAAAAGGCGTCAAGGTTGTCGGTGAAGAATTCACCAACGACAAGGCCACAGACTTCATGGCCATCTTGACTTCCATCAAGAACAAAAAGCCTGATGCCATCTTTTACGGTGGATTGGATGCTCAAGCTGGGCCTATGTTGCGTCAAATGGAGCAGCTGGGGTTGTCTGGCGTGAAGTATTTCGGAGGTGATGCGCTGTGCACTGAAAAGCTACCCGAGCTGGCAAGTAAAACTCAAGCGCTCAAGAACGTCACATGCGCTACGGGTGGTGCTTCCGTAGACAAAATGCAAGGTGGAGCTGATTGGAAAAAACGCTACGACGCTAAGTTCCCTGGTCAATTCCAGATCTACAGTCCATACGCTTACGACGCTACGATGGTGTTGGCGGATGCGATGAAGCACGCTAACTCTGTTGACCCCAAGGTTTTCAACGCGTTCATCTCGAAAACGGAATACAAGGGTGTTACAGCTAACATTGCTTTCACATCCAAGGGGGAGTTGACTACCCCGGCGGTCACTTTGTATACATACAAAGATGGTCGTCGCGTCGCTCTTAACTGATCTCTCACCCTGAGTGGCTATCTAGCACTGGCTCAGGTAGCCGCTTAATGTAGTCGCAGCGGATCATTTAAGCTGTATGTCGTCTGTTTGGTGAATGGCTGCGAAATCTCTGCTATGATCGGGGGCTTCGCTGCACAGAGGGCATGTTTCTAGGTGCGGCGGGGTTGGTTGAAGAAG
>NZ_JAEFCH010000051.1:0-24255 GCF_016406015.1 Acidovorax sp. IB03
GCCAAGTGGGCGTGCCTTACATCATCGTGTTCCTGAACAAGTGCGACATGGTGGACGACGAAGAGCTGCTCGAACTCGTCGAAATGGAAGTGCGTGAACTCCTGGACAAGTACGACTTCCCAGGCGACGACACCCCCATCATCCGCGGCTCGGCCAAGATGGCCCTCGAAGGCGACAAGGGCAAGCTGGGTGAAGAAGCCATCATGAAGCTGGCTGAAGCCCTGGACACCTACATCCCCACGCCTGAGCGCGCAGTGGACGGCGCCTTCCTGATGCCCGTGGAAGACGTGTTCTCCATCTCCGGTCGCGGTACCGTGGTGACCGGCCGTGTCGAACGCGGCGTGATCAAGGTCGGCGAAGAAATCGAAATCGTTGGCATCCGCGACACGCAAAAGACCACCTGCACCGGCGTGGAAATGTTCCGCAAGCTGCTGGATCAGGGCCAGGCTGGCGACAACGTCGGTCTGCTGCTGCGCGGCACCAAGCGTGAAGACGTCGAGCGCGGCCAAGTGCTGTGCAAGCCCGGCTCGATCAAGCCGCACACCCACTTCACGGCTGAGGTGTACGTGCTGAGCAAGGACGAAGGCGGCCGCCACACCCCCTTCTTCAACAACTACCGTCCCCAGTTCTACTTCCGCACCACCGACGTGACCGGCGCCATCGAGCTGCCCGCGGACAAGGAAATGGTGATGCCTGGCGACAACGTTTCGATCACCGTCAAGCTGATCAACCCCATCGCCATGGAAGAAGGTCTGCGCTTCGCTATCCGTGAAGGCGGCCGTACCGTGGGCGCTGGCGTGGTTGCCAAGATCATTGCTTAATTAGCGTGTTCGTAGGGGTATAGCTCAATTGGCAGAGCGTCGGTCTCCAAAACCGAAGGTTGTAGGTTCGATTCCTACTGCCCCTGCCACTTGAATGTGGCTCAAACAAAGCCCGCCAGGATCTGGCGGGCTTCGGTGTCTTGTGTGATGCCGTGTGAAATGAAGTGGAAATATTAAACATGGCTGCCTCACAGGTTGAAACCGTCAGTTCGGGTGCAGACAAGGCGAAGCTCTTTGCTGTTGCTGCCTTGGTCGTTGCTGCTGTTGCCGGCTTTTATTTCTTGGCAAAGCAAGGTGTCTATGTTCAATGGGGCGTCTTGCTGGTTGGCCTGTTGGCAGCGGCAGGCGTATTCCTGATCTCCGAGCCTGGTCGTCAGTTTGTTGCTTTCGCCCGTGATGCATGGCGCGAAGTCAAAAAAGTGGTGTGGCCTACGCGCAAGGAAACACTGCAGATGACTGCTTATGTGTTTGCCTTCGTTGTCATCATGGCGCTTTTTCTGTGGTTTACGGACAAAACCCTGGAATGGGTTTTTTACGACCTCATTTTGGGATGGAGAAAGTCATGACAACCGATGCTGTGATGGTGGATAGTGCTGCTTCTGCACCTGCCGCGTCTTCCAATCCTGATTTGCGCTGGTATATCGTCCATGCCTATTCAGGCATGGAGAAGGCCGTAGAGCGCAATATTCTTGAGCGTATTGGTCGCGCAGGAATGCAAGACAAGTTTGGTCGCATCCTCGTTCCCACCGAAGAGGTGGTGGAGATGAAAAACGGCCAGAAGAAAACAACTGAACGCCGACTGTTTCCGGGCTATGTGTTCGTCGAGATGGTCATGGATGACGACACTTGGCACTTGGTGAAGCACACCAACAAAGTGACGGGTTTTGTCGGCGGTGCGAAGAATCGCCCTGCTCCCATCTCTGAAGAAGAGGTGCAAAAAATCGTCAGCCAGATGCAGGAAGGCACTGACAAGCCACGCCACAAGATCGAATTCATGGTGGGTGAGTTGGTTCGTGTCAAAGAAGGCCCATTCACTGACTTCAATGGTTCGGTGGAAGAGGTCAATTACGAGAAGAATCGTCTGCGCGTGTCGGTGATGATCTTTGGTCGCTCGACTCCTGTGGAATTGGAATTTGGTCAGGTTGAAAAAACCTGATTTGAAAGTGATCCTCGCATTTTTCGGCTCAATGCGAGGATTTGTTTGATGAGTCGTTAACCCCGGGGAGCCGGTTCCCGTACGCGACGGTGCACGAGAACTGGCGTTACAACCCGCAAGGAGCAAAACATGGCGAAGAAAATCGTCGGTTTTATCAAGCTGCAAGTTCCAGCTGGTAAGGCCAACCCATCCCCACCAATCGGTCCTGCACTGGGTCAACGTGGTCTGAACATCATGGAGTTCTGCAAGGCATTCAATGCCCAGACCCAAGGTGTTGAGCCAGGTCTGCCACTGCCCGTGGTGATCACTGCGTTTGCCGACAAGAGCTTCACCTTCATCATCAAGACGCCTCCAGCGACGACCTTGATCAAGAAGGCTATCAAGCTCGAAAAGGGTTCTTCCAACGCGCTGAAGACCAAGGTAGGCAAGATCACACGCGAACAACTCGAAGAGATCGCCAAGACCAAGATGAAGGACATGAATGCTGCTGACGTCAACGCCGCTGTGCGCACGCTGGCTGGTTCTGCTCGCTCGATGGGCGTGACGGTGGAGGGTTTGTAAATGGCCAAGTTGACTAAAAAGCAAAAGGCCCTGCAGGGCAAGGTAGACAGCACCAAGCTGTACGCTTTCGCTGATGCCGTGGCTTTGGTGAAGGAAGCAGCTACTGCCAAGTTCGATGAATCCATCGACGTGGCTGTGCAGCTCGGCATCGACGCCAAGAAGTCTGACCAAGTGGTGCGCGGCGCTGTGGTGCTGCCCAACGGCACAGGCAAGACAACTCGCGTTGCCGTGTTTGCACAGGGTGCCAAGGCTGAAGAAGCCAAGGCTGCCGGCGCTGACGTGGTTGGTATGGACGACCTGGCTGCCATGGTCAAGGCCGGTGACATGCCTTTCGACGTGGTGATTGCTGCTCCCGACGCGATGCGTGTGGTGGGTACGCTGGGTCAAATTCTGGGTCCACGCGGTCTGATGCCTAACCCCAAGGTTGGCACAGTGACTCCCGACGTTGCCACGGCTGTGAAGAACGCCAAGGCTGGTCAGGTGCAGTTCCGTGTCGACAAGGCCGGTATCGTGCACAGCACCATTGGTCGCCGTTCGTTCGACAACGAAAAGCTCCAGGGTAACCTGGCTGCGTTGATCGACGCGCTGAACAAGGCCAAGCCTGCTTCGAGCAAGGGTCTGTACCTGCGCAAGGTGGCTGTTTCCTCTACGATGGGTGTTGGCGTCCGCGTGGACACACAGTCCATCGCAGCGTAATTGCAAGAAATCTTCGGGTCTTTCGCGAGGCCCGATGTGGTGGGCTGGGAGTGCTGCACAAGAACTCCCAGGCCATCCAAGACCGTTGGTGTGCGCTGCTGCACTTAATCCGTTAGAGGGCCAACGCAGATGGCGATCCCGCTGCAGATGGAATTCGTTCCGAAACAGTTGGTCGCTGCAACAAGAGCGTGCATGAGGGTGAAAACCTGATTGCGCAAATGAAGGAGTAGACCTTGAGTCTTAATCGCAGTGAGAAAGAAGCGGTCATTTCTGAAGTGACCAGCCTCGCCGCAAAAGCTCAAACGCTTGTGATCGCGGAATACCGTGGCATCACGGTCGCCGACATGACCAAACTGCGCGTTGAAGCACGCAGCAAGGGTGTGAGCCTGAGTGTTCTGAAGAACACCCTGGCCCGCCGTGCTGTGGCTGGCAGCCAGTTTGACGTGGTGGCCGACCAGATGACTGGTCCCCTGATCTATGGCTTCTCCGAAGATGCCGTGGCCGCCGCCAAAGTGGTGGCCGATTTCGCGAAGACCAACGACAAGTTGGTGATTCGCGGCGGTGCTTTCGGTGGCAAGGCCCTGGATGTCAACGGCGTTAAGCAACTGGCCAACATTCCTTCCAAGGAAGTGTTGCTGGCCCAGTTGTGTGGCTTGCTTATGTCGCCTATTTCCCGCACCGCAGTGGTGTTGGGTGCCTTGGCGGCGAAAAAAGGCGAAGGCGAAACTGCCGCTGCTTGATAGCAGTGCAGTCACGTGTTAACCAATTGTTAGGAAATCAAAATGGCATTCGATAAAGACGCATTTCTGACCGCTCTCGACAGCATGACGGTCCTGGAACTCAATGACCTGGTGAAGGCCATTGAAGAGAAGTTTGGCGTGAGCGCTGCAGCCATGGCTGCTCCTGCTGCCGCTGGTGGTGGCGCTGGCGCTGCTGCTGCTGAAGAAAAGACAGAATTCAACGTGGTGCTGACCGATGCTGGCGCCAACAAGGTTTCCGTCATCAAGGCAGTGCGCGAAATCACTGGTCTGGGCCTCAAGGAAGCCAAGGACCTGGTGGACGGCGCTCCCAAGAACGTCAAGGAAGGCATTGCCAAGGCAGATGCCGAAGCCGCTGTCAAGAAGCTGGTGGAAGCCGGCGCCAAGGCCGAACTCAAGTAATTCGGTTCCTTTCAAGGGCTGGAGTGCTCCTCAAGGGCCTCCAGCCTTTGGCGCTTTCAGAGCGCACTCGAAAACCGGCTTGGCTCTTCATTCAAGGGCCTTGCAAACAGCCCAGGTTTTCGAGTGTCTTCTGACAACCCCGACAGCAGAAGATACCTTGGTTCGGGTGATGTGCAACGCATCGCCGTCCGCCATGGTTGGTAGTGGCCAACCGCCAAGCCCGCACAGGAACGCACCTTGCGGGTCAGTCGTCGAAGACCCAGGACTCATGTCTTTGCCCGGAGATCTCATGGCCTATTCTTACACCGAACGCAAGCGAATTCGCAAAAGTTTCGGCAGCCGCGATAGCGTGCTCGAAGTTCCTTACCTGCTGCAGATGCAGAAGGATGCGTACACCGCTTTCTTGCAGGCTGATACGCCCCCCCAGAAACGAACCATCGAAGGGCTTCAGGCCGCTTTCGACGCAGCTTTCCCTATCGTCTCTCACAACGGTTTTGTGGAGATGAAGTTCATTGAGTACAACTTGGCCAAGCCTGCCTTTGATGTACGTGAATGCCAGACCCGTGGTCTGACGTTTGCGTCTGCCGTGCGTGCCAAGGTGCAGCTCATCATTTATGACCGCGAGTCTTCGACTTCGCAGTCCAAAGTGGTCAAGGAAGTGAAAGAGCAAGAGGTCTACATGGGCGAAGTGCCCCTGATGACTGACAAGGGCTCGTTCATCATCAACGGCACGGAGCGCGTGATCGTGTCCCAGCTGCACCGTTCGCCCGGCGTGTTCTTCGAGCACGACAAGGGCAAGACGCACAGCTCGGGCAAGTTGCTGTTCTCCGCCCGCATCATTCCTTACCGTGGCTCATGGCTGGACTTCGAATTCGATCCGAAGGACATCCTGTACTTCCGCGTGGACCGTCGTCGCAAGATGCCCGTCACCACGCTGCTCAAGGCCATTGGCCTGAACCCCGAGTCGATCCTGGCCAACTTCTTCGTCAACGACAACTTCCGCCTGATGGACAGCGGCGCACAAATGGAGTTTGTGCCCGATCGTCTCAAGGGTGAAGTTGCCCGTTTCGACATCACTGACAAGAGTGGCAAGGTCGTCGTCGCCAAGGACAAGCGCATCACCGCGCGCCACACGCGCGAGCTGGAGCAGTCCGGCACGACCCACATCAGCGTGCCCGAAGACTTCCTGATTGGTCGCGTCGTGGCCCGCAACATTGTGGATGCGGACACCGGCGAAATCATCGCCAAGGCCAACGAAGAGCTGACCGAAGCCCTGCTTAAGAAACTGCGCTCCGCTGGCGTGCGTGACCTGCAAGTCATCTACACCAACGAACTCGACCAAGGCGCCTACATCTCGCAAACCCTGCGCATTGATGAAACGGCCGATGAGTTCGCTGCGCGCGTGGCCATCTACCGCATGATGCGCCCCGGCGAGCCGCCGACGGAAGACGCCGTGCAGGCCCTGTTCCAGCGCCTGTTCTACAACCCCGACACGTACGACCTCTCGCGCGTGGGCCGCATGAAGTTCAACGCCAAGATCGGTCGCGACGAATCCACTGGCCCCATGGTGCTGTCCAACGAAGACATCCTGGCCGTGGTCAAGATTCTGGTGGACCTGCGCAACGGCAATGGCGAAGTCGATGACATCGACCACCTGGGCAACCGCCGCGTGCGTTGCGTGGGCGAACTGGCCGAGAACCAGTACCGCACCGGCCTGGCACGTATCGAAAAGGCTGTGAAGGAGCGTCTGGGCCAAGCCGAGCAAGAGCCGCTGATGCCCCACGACCTGATCAACAGCAAGCCGATTTCGGCCGCCCTGAAGGAGTTCTTCGGCGCTTCACAGCTGTCGCAGTTCATGGACCAGACCAATCCGCTGGCCGAAATCACGCACAAGCGCCGTGTGTCCGCTCTGGGCCCAGGTGGGCTGACCCGCGAACGCGCAGGTTTCGAAGTGCGTGACGTGCACGTGACCCACTACGGTCGCGTCTGCCCTATCGAAACGCCTGAAGGTCCCAACATTGGTCTGATCAACTCGCTGGCTTTGTACGCCCGCCTGAATGAGTACGGCTTCATTGAGACGCCTTACCGCCGCGTGGTGGACGGCAAGATCACCAACGAGATCGATTACCTCTCGGCCATCGAAGAAGGCAAGTACGTGATCGCCCAGGCGAACGCGCAGCTCGACAAGGATGGTCGCCTGACGGGTGATCTGGTGTCTGCCCGTGAAAAGGGTGAATCCATCCTCTGCAGCGCAGACCGTGTGCAGTACATGGACGTGTCTCCTGCACAGATCGTGTCGGTGGCTGCCTCGCTGGTGCCGTTCCTGGAGCACGATGACGCCAACCGCGCGTTGATGGGCGCCAACATGTCGCGCCAGGCGGTGCCTGTGCTGCGTCCTGAGAAGCCACTGGTGGGTACGGGCATTGAGCGCGTGGCGGCTGTGGACTCCGGCACCGTGGTCACGGCCAACCGTGGCGGTGTGGTGGACTATGTGGACGCCACCCGTATCGTGGTGCGTGTGAACGACGACGAAGCCGTGGCCGGTGAAGTGGGTGTGGACATCTACAACCTCATCAAGTACCAGCGTTCCAACCAGAACACGAACATCCACCAGCGCCCCATCGTCAAGAAGGGTGACAAGCTGGTCAAGGGCGATGTGATTGCGGACGGCGCCTCGACCGACTTCGGCGAAATCGCCATCGGCCAGAACATGCTGATCGCGTTCATGCCCTGGAACGGCTACAACTTCGAAGACTCGATCCTGATCAGCGAGCGCGTGGTGGCTGAAGACCGCTACACCTCGATCCACATCGAAGAGCTGGTTGTGATGGCCCGCGACACCAAGCTGGGTGCCGAGGAAATCACACGCGACATTCCGAACCTGTCGGAGCAGCAACTGAACCGCCTGGACGAGTCCGGCATCATCTACGTCGGCGCTGAAGTGCAGCCTGGCGACACGCTGGTGGGCAAGGTCACGCCCAAGGGCGAAACCACGCTCACGCCTGAAGAGAAGCTCTTGCGCGCCATCTTCGGCGAGAAGGCTTCGGACGTGAAGGACACCTCGCTGCGTGTGGACCAGGGCTCGTCGGGCACCGTGATCGACGTGCAGGTGTTCACCCGTGAAGGCATCCAGCGCGACAAGCGTGCCCAACAGATCATCGACGATGAACTCAAGCGCTTCCGCCTGGACCTGAACGACCAGCTGCGCATTGTGGAAGCCGATGCGTTTGACCGTATCGAAAAGCTGCTGACCGGCCGCGTCGCCAACGGTGGCCCACAGAAGCTGGCCAAGGGCACGAAGATCGACAAGGCCTACCTGTCGTCGGTGGAGAAATTCCACTGGTTCGACATCCGCCCTGCCGAAGACGAAGTCGCGACCCAGCTCGAATCCATCAAGAACGCGCTGGAGCAAACCCGCCACAGCTTCGACCTGGCTTTTGAAGAAAAGCGCAAGAAGCTCACGCAAGGCGACGAGCTGCCTGCGGGCGTGCTGAAGATGGTCAAGGTGTACCTGGCCGTCAAGCGCCGCCTGCAGCCGGGTGACAAGATGGCCGGCCGCCACGGTAACAAGGGTGTGGTCTCCAAGATCGTTCCCGTCGAAGATATGCCTTACATGGCTGACGGTACCCCTGCCGACATCGTTCTGAACCCGCTGGGCGTGCCTTCGCGGATGAACATTGGTCAGGTGCTGGAAGTCCACTTGGGCTGGGCTGGCAAGGGCATTGGTCAGCGCATTGGCGACATGCTGCAGCAAGAAGCCAAGGCTTCTGAACTGCGCGCCTTCCTGGAAGAGGTCTACAACTCGCGTGGCCGCAAGGAAGACCTGTCGCAGCTGTCGGACGAAGACCTGATGGCCATGGCGCAGAACCTGACGGCCGGCGTGCCTTACGCAACGCCAGTGTTCGACGGTGCTTCGGAAGAAGAAATCAAGGACATGCTGAAGATTGCATACCCTGATGACATCGCCGAGCGCAAGGGCCTGACGCCTACCCGCACGCAAGCCTATCTGCACGATGGCCGCACGGGTGACCGCTTCGAGCGTCCCACAACCATCGGCTACATGCATTACCTGAAGCTGCACCACTTGGTGGACGACAAGATGCACGCCCGCTCCACGGGTCCTTACTCGCTCGTCACGCAGCAGCCGCTGGGTGGTAAGGCGCAGTTCGGTGGCCAGCGTTTCGGGGAAATGGAAGTGTGGGCGCTGGAAGCGTACGGCGCCGCCTACGTGCTGCAGGAAATGCTGACCGTGAAGTCCGACGACGTGGTGGGCCGTACCAAGGTGTACGAATCCATCGTCAAGGGCGAACACGCCATCGAAGCCGGCATGCCGGAATCGTTCAATGTGCTGGTCAAGGAAATTCGTTCCCTGGGCCTGGACATCGAACTCGAACGCTCCTGAACAGGATCGGGATTATTAAAAAAGTGAGCTGCTAGCGCTTGTTAATAAAGGCTTTGCGTATGTTTAAGCATCCAAAGCCCCGTGTATCAAGCGCTGGTAGCTATGATTTTTGACGAAAAGGAAAGAGTCACATGAAATCGCTACTCGACCTGTTCAAGCAATTCACGCCGGATGAGCACTTTGACGCCATCCGCATTGGCATGGCCTCGCCCGAGAAGATCCGTTCGTGGTCTTTCGGTGAAGTGAAGAAGCCCGAAACCATCAACTACCGTACGTTCAAGCCCGAGCGCGACGGCCTGTTCTGCGCCAAGATTTTTGGTCCTATCAAGGACTACGAATGCCTGTGCGGCAAGTACAAGCGCCTGAAGCACCGCGGCGTGATCTGCGAGAAGTGCGGCGTGGAAGTCACGCAGACCAAGGTGCGCCGCGAGCGCATGGGCCACATCGATCTGGCCGCGCCTTGCGCCCACATCTGGTTCCTGAAGTCGCTGCCATCGCGTCTGGGCCTGGTGCTGGACATGACCCTGCGCGACATCGAACGCGTGCTGTACTTTGAAGCCTACGTGGTGACCGACCCCGGCATGACCCCGCTGAAGAAGTTCAGCATCATGTCCGAGGACGACTACGACGCCAAGCGCAAGGAATACGGCGACGAATTCATCGCCAAGATGGGCGCTGAAGGCATCAAGGACCTGCTGGAATCCATCGACATCGACCTGTCGATCGAGAAGCTGCGCGGCGACCTGACCGGCTCCGAAGTCAAGGTCAAGAAGAACGCCAAGCGCCTGAAGGTGCTGGAAGCGTTCAAGAAGTCGGGCATCAAGCCCGAGTGGATGGTGCTGGAAGTGCTGCCCGTGCTGCCCCCGGACCTGCGTCCGCTGGTGCCGCTGGACGGCGGCCGTTTCGCCACATCCGACCTGAACGACCTGTACCGCCGCGTCATCAACCGCAACTCGCGTCTGCGCCGCTTGCTGGAGCTGAAGGCCCCTGAAATCATCGCCCGCAACGAAAAGCGGATGCTGCAGGAAGCCGTGGACTCGCTGCTGGACAACGGCCGCCGTGGCAAGGCCATGACCGGCGCCAACAAGCGCGCACTGAAGTCCCTGGCCGACATGATCAAGGGTAAGTCGGGCCGCTTCCGCCAGAACCTGCTGGGTAAGCGCGTGGACTACTCCGGTCGTTCCGTGATTACCGTGGGCCCAACGCTCAAGCTGCACCAGTGCGGTCTGCCCAAGCTGATGGCGCTGGAGCTGTTCAAGCCCTTCATCTTCTCGCGCCTCGAAGCCATGGGCATCGCGACGACGATCAAGGCCGCCAAGAAGGAAGTCGAATCCGGCACCCCCGTGGTGTGGGACATTCTGGAAGAGGTCATCAAAGAGCACCCCGTGATGCTGAACCGTGCGCCTACGCTGCACCGTTTGGGTATCCAGGCCTTTGAGCCCATCCTGATCGAAGGCAAGGCCATCCAGCTGCACCCCCTCGTTTGCGCGGCCTTCAACGCCGACTTCGACGGTGACCAGATGGCTGTCCACGTGCCGCTGTCGGTGGAAGCGCAGATGGAAGCCCGCACGCTGATGCTGGCCTCCAACAACGTGCTGTTCCCTGCTTCGGGCGAGCCCTCCATCGTGCCTTCGCAGGACGTGGTGCTGGGCCTGTACTACGCCACCCGTGACCGTATCAACGGCAAGGGCGAAGGCCTGGTGTTTGCTGACACCGGTGAAGTGCAGCGCGCTCTGGACGCCGGCGAAGTGGAACTGGCCGCCCGGATCACCGTGCGCATGACCGAGTGGACCAAGGACAAGGAAACGGGCGAATTCGTGCCTTCGACCTCGCTGGTGGAAACCACCGTGGGCCGTGCACTGCTGTCCGAGATCCTGCCCAAGGGCCTGCCGTTCTCGTACATGAACAAGGCGCTCAAGAAGAAGGAAATCTCGCGCCTGATCAACGTGTCCTTCCGCAAGTGCGGTCTGAAGGAAACGGTGGTGTTCGCCGACAAGCTGCTGCAAAACGGTTTCCGTCTGGCCACACGCGCTGGTATCTCCATCTGTATCGACGACATGCTGGTGCCTCCACAAAAGGCCAGCATCATCGAGCGCTCCGAAAAGGACGTGAAGGAGATTGCACAGCAGTACGCCTCCGGTCTGGTGACCTCGGGCGAGCGCTACAACAAGGTGGTGGACATCTGGGGCAAGGCCGGTGACGAAGTCTCCAAGGTGATGATGGCCCAGCTGTCCAAGCAGAAGGTGGTAGACCGCCACGGCAAGGAAGTGGACCAGGAGTCCTTCAACTCCATCTACATGATGGCCGACTCCGGCGCCCGCGGCTCTGCAGCCCAGATCCGTCAGGTGGCCGGTATGCGGGGTCTGATGGCCAAGCCAGACGGCTCGATCATTGAAACGCCTATCACCGCGAACTTCCGCGAAGGTCTGAACGTGTTGGAGTACTTCATCTCCACCCACGGTGCCCGTAAGGGTCTGGCCGACACGGCGCTGAAGACCGCCAACTCGGGTTACCTCACCCGCCGTCTGGTGGACGTGACGCAGGATCTGGTCGTGACCGAAGAGGATTGCGGCACTGCCAATGGTTCGCTGATGCGCGCCATCGTTGAAGGCGGTGAAGTGATCGAATCGCTGCGCGACCGTATCCTGGGCCGCACGGCTGCGGAAGACATCCTGCACCCCGAAAACCGCTCGGTGCTGGTGCCTGCCGGCACGATGCTGGAAGAAGACCTGATCGAAGAGATCGAGTCTGTGGGCGTGGATGAAGTGAAGGTGCGCACGGCGCTGACCTGCGAAACCCGCTATGGCCTGTGCGCCAAGTGCTATGGCCGCGACTTGGGCCGCGGTGGTTTGATCAACCTCGGCGAAGCCGTGGGTGTGATCGCTGCCCAGTCCATTGGTGAACCCGGCACGCAGCTGACCATGCGTACCTTCCACATCGGTGGTGCCGCTTCGCGTGCTGCCATCGCGTCCAGCGTGGAAGCCAAGTCCAACGGCGTGATCGGCTTCAATGCCACGATGCGCTACGTGAGCAACACCAAGGGCGAGCTGGTGGTGATTGCACGTTCGGGTGAAATCATCATCCAGGACGAGCATGGCCGCGAGCGTGAGCGCCACAAGGTGCCTTACGGTGCGACGCTGACCGTGAAGGCCGACCAGGCCATCAAGGCCGGTACGATTCTGGCCAACTGGGATCCGCTGACCCGACCCATCATTACCGAATTCGCCGGTCAGGTGAAGTTCGAGAACGTGGAAGAAGGCCTGACAGTGGCCAAGCAGGTCGACGAAGTGACTGGCCTGTCCACCCTGGTGGTGATCGACCCCAAGCGCCGTGGTGCTGCCAAGGTCGTTCGCCCCCAGGTGAAGCTGATCGACGCACAAGGCCAGGAAGTGAAGATCCCCGGCACCGACCACTCGGTGACGATCGGCTTCCAGGTGGGCGCTCTGATCCAGGTGCGCGACGGCCAGGACGTGGGCCCCGGCGAAGTGCTGGCCCGTATCCCTGTCGAAGGTCAGAAGACCCGCGACATTACCGGCGGTCTGCCCCGTGTGGCCGAGCTGTTCGAAGCCCGTACGCCGAAGGACAAGGGCACGCTGGCAGAAATGACCGGCACCATCTCCTTCGGTAAGGAAACCAAGGGCAAGGTTCGTCTGCAGATCACCGATCCCGAAGGCAAGGTGTGGGAAGAACTCGTGCCCAAGGAAAAGAACATCCTGGTGCACGAAGGCCAGGTGGTCAACAAGGGCGAATCGATTGTGGACGGCCCCGCCGACCCACAAGACATCCTGCGCTTGCTGGGCATCGAAGAGCTGTCGCGCTACATCGTGGACGAAGTGCAGGACGTGTACCGCTTGCAGGGCGTGAAGATCAACGACAAGCACATCGAGGTGATCGTTCGCCAGATGCTGCGTCGCGTGGTGGTGGAGAACCCCGGCGAATCCACCTACATCGCTGGCGAGCAGGTGGAGCGTTCCGAGATCCTCAACACCAACGAGGCACTGCAGGCCGAGGGCAAGATCCCCGCGACCTACAGCAACTTGCTGCTGGGTATCACGAAGGCATCGCTGTCTACCGACTCGTTCATCTCGGCCGCTTCCTTCCAGGAAACGACCCGCGTGCTGACCGAAGCGGCGATCATGGGCAAGCGCGACGAGCTGCGCGGCCTGAAGGAAAACGTGATCGTGGGTCGCCTGATTCCTGCCGGTACGGGTCTGGCCTACCACCAGGCGCGCAAGGCCAAGGAAGCCATGGACGACGCCGAGCGCCGCGCCATTGCCGAAGCAGAAGCCGCCGAAATGGCCGCGACTGCCGACGACTCCGAGGTGGAGAGCAGCGCTTCGGCGTCTGACGCCGCTGCCGACTAAGCCCTTGGGCTTTGTCTGAAAGCGCTCCCGTCCTGCCGCTAGGTGGGCCGGGAGCGTTTTTTATTGGAACCGTCTTTCTCTTTTTCTCTGTGCTTTGGCTGCTGGTGCCATGGCCCGCCAGGGCCGCGCATTGCCTTGTTTGTGCCCTGTATGTGGTCGTCCCCCCTGTTCTGGATCTTGGTTGCGGTGATGGTGTTCTGGGCGCTGGGCGCTTACAACCGCCTGGTGCGCCTGAGGGCTGCAGTGCAAGCGGCTGATACCCAGTGGCAGGAGGTGCTGCGCCGCTGGGTACAGACGTCACAGGCCTGGCGGGCGGCTGCCCCGGTGCAAGCTGCTGATTTGGCGGACGGCGCTGCCTTGGCGGCGACTGAGCGGCTGGAGCACGCGAGCCAGGTGCTGGAAGCGGCCCTGGTGGCCGCCCAGACGCAGGGTGGAGAGCGCCTGCCCAGCCACACGGAATGGGATGCTTGCCGCGCCTTGCTGGCGGCTGGGACCGACATGCTGGCCAACGCTGGCGGCACCGAGGGGGCAGAGATGGCGCCCTGGCGTGCGCAGGCTGCCGAATTGCAGGCCACTACCACCATCGCCGCGCGCAATGCGGAGGACGCCATGCAGGCATACCAAGCGGCCATTGGCCAGTTCCCCGCCAGCGTGCTGGCGCGGGTTTGTGGCTTTGGTCCAAGGTAGCGGCCCTCTTGCGATACCAGGCGAGCTGGCCGCCCCTCTTTTTTGAAGCTGTTGCACACTGCTGCGTGCTGACTTGTCACTGGATTCCTTGATGAACCCCTCTGCCCCACGCCCCGCCCGACCCTCCCCCCGACCTGCGGCCCCGCGTGCCCAGGGCGCCGCTTTGCGCTCGCCCGCCGCAGCGTCCGGTGCACCAGCGTCTGCAGCGCCTGCGGGCACCGGCGTGCCCTTGTGGCAGCAGCTGATGCTGGTGTGCCAGGCGCTGCAGGGCATTCGCGGCGGGCAGTCGGGTACGGCGGTGATCGAGGCCGTGGAACCCCGTCTGCGCCCCGGTGTGCAGGCGCTGTTGTTCCAGGTGCTGCGCAACCTGGGTCGGGCCGATGCACTGCGCAGCCAGCTCGTCGCCCGCAAGCCGCCCCCGGCGGCAGACGCGCTGCTGTGCACGGCGCTGGCGCTGGCGTGGGACCCGCAGGCCGCGCCCTATGAGCCCTTCACCTTGGTCAACCAGGCGGTAGAAGCCGCCAAGCGCGGCCAGGCCACGCGGGGGCAGGCCTCATTCATCAATGCCTGCCTGCGCCGCTTTTTGCGTGAGCGTGATGCACTGGTACCCGCCACCGATGGCGACCCCGTTGCGCGCTGGAACCACCCCGCCTGGTGGATTCGCCGGTTGCGGCAAGACTATCCGGCGGATTGGGAACGCATCCTGCAGGCCAACAACGCCCACGCGCCCATGGCGTTGCGGGTCAATCAACAAAAATGCACTCTGGCGCAATACCAGCAAGCGCTGGCAGCTATTAATTTAGAAGCAAAGGTGGTGGGGCCGCAGGGCCTGGAGCTGGCACAGCCCGTGCCGGTGCAAGTGCTGCCTGGGTTTGCTGACGGCTGGGTGTCGGTGCAAGACGCTGCTGCCCAGCAGGCGGCGCCCCTGGTGCTGCAAGGGCTGGATTTGACGCAGCCCTTGCGCGTGCTGGATGCCTGCGCTGCGCCGGGTGGCAAGACTGCGCATCTGCTGGAACATGCGCCCGCGGGCTCGCCGCTGCAGGTCACGGCGCTGGAGGTGGATGAAAAGCGCAGTGCGCGCATCCATGACACGCTGGCGCGGCTGGGCTTGTCGGCGCAGGTGCTGGTGGCCGATGCGTCGCGCCCCCAGGACTGGTGGCAGTCGCAGTGCGGCGGAACCCCCTTTGACGCCATCTTGCTGGACGCGCCTTGCACCGCCTCGGGCATCGTGCGCCGCCATCCTGACGTGCGCTGGTTGCGGCGCGAATCGGATGTGGCGCAGCTGGCGCAACTGCAGCGTCAGATTCTGGAAGCGCTGTGGCCGTTGCTCAAGCCGGGCGGGCGCCTGCTGTACTGCACCTGCTCGGTCTTCAAGGCCGAGGGCGACTTGCAGATCCAAACGTTTCTTGCACACAACACCAACGCCCAGTTGCTGCCCTCACCAGGCCATTTAATTCCAGGAGTGGGGGAAAAATCCGGGCCTGTCCGGGACAATCCGGCAGGTGACCACGACGGTTTCTTTTACGCCCTGTTGCAAAAATCGGCCCATTGAGTCCCTGGTGATTCGCTGGCTGCGCTTTGTCGTGTGCTGCTGGGCCCTGTGGTGGGCCCCCGGCGCAGCTGTTTTTGCGCAGCAGGACGCTGGCGAGGCGCAGGGTTTGCGAATAGAGCGTGCAGAAGACGGCCTCTACCTGGGCGCGTCGTTTGATTTCACCTTGCCCGATCTGGCCGAGGATGCCTTGCACAAAGGCATTCCCATGTTTTTCGTGATGGAGGCCCAGGTTCGGCGCGACCGCTGGTATTGGTCAGACCGGGTGGTGGCCGAAGCCACGCGCTACCTGCGCCTGAGCTACCAGCCGCTCACGCGCCGCTGGCGACTCAGCACCTCTTCGGTGCCGTTCACCAACAGCGGGCTGGGCGTGGTGCTGGGGCAGAATTTTGACGAGCTGGACGAAGCCCTGTCCGCCATGCGGCGGGTGATTCGCTGGCGCATTGGGGATGCCGATGTGCTGGAGCCCAACGCCGCGCACACGGTGCAGTTGCGCTTCCGGCTGGACATGTCCCAGCTGCCGCGGCCCTTGCAGATTGGCGCCGTGGGTCGCTCGGACTGGAACCTGCTGGTGTTCCGCAGCCAGCGGCTGCCTTCACGCGCGCAGCCTTAATCCCGCCTTTTTCTGAGATGCCTGCTGTGCCAGACGCTTCCTCCGCCCCCCGATCCGCCTCCGCCGAAGCCGCCAGTCGCGCCTCGGTTGCCGTGCGCTGGGCTGTGGGCGTGGGCGCCGCCACCATGACGGCCATCGGCCTGGTGCTGCTGTTCCTGCTCACACTCGCCACCAACAACCGGGCGCTGTACGAGCGCAACTACGCATGGCTGTTTGGCGTCAACGTGCTGGTGGCGGCACTGCTGCTGGGGGTGCTGGTGTGGATTGGCGCCCGGCTGCTTTTGCGTTTGCGCAAGGGGCGCTTTGGCAGCCGTCTGCTGGTCAAGCTGGCGGCCATCTTTGCGCTGGTGGGGCTGATGCCGGGGGTGCTGATCTATGTGGTGTCGTACCAGTTCGTCACGCGGTCGATTGAAAGCTGGTTTGACGTGAAGGTGGAAGGCGCGCTGGTGGCGGGGGTGAACCTGGCTCGGGTGTCGCTGGAGTCACAGGCCGCCGACATGGCCGCCAAGACGCGCACGGCCAGTGCGCAGGTGGCCCAGGGCTCATCGGCCACCGTGGGGCTGGCGCTGGAGCGAATCCGGGACCAGCTGGGCGCCACCGATGTGGTGCTGTGGAATGCCGCCGGCCAGCCGATTGGCAGCGCGGGGCAGTCCCGCTTCAGTCTCAATCCCGAGCGGCCCAGCGCCGCCTTGCTGCGCTCGGTGCGTGAGCAACGGGCTGTCACCCAGATCGAGGGGCTGGACGATATTGCCGACCCCAACGCCGTGCAGATGGCCCGCGTGAAAGTGCTGGTGCTGGTCACCAACCCGGGGCTGGGCCTGTTGACCGAACCCCGGTTTTTGCAAGCCACCTTGCCGTTGCCCCCCGCGCTGGTGTCCAACGCCATCGAGGTCCAGGAGGCCAACCGCGAGTATCAAGAGCGTGCGCTGGCGCGCGGCGGCCTGCGCCGCATGTATGTGGGCACGCTCACGCTCAGCCTCTTCCTGGCAGTGTTTGGCGCGGTGCTGCTGGCGGTGTTGCTGGGCAACCAGCTGGCGCGCCCGTTGCTGGTACTGGCCGAGGGCGTTCGGGAGGTGGCCGCAGGCAACCTCAGCCCGAAAGCTGCCTTGCCGGGCAAGGATGAACTTGGTGGTCTGACCCGGTCATTTGCCATGATGACGCAGCAGCTGGCCGATGCGCGGGCGGCGGTGGAGCAAAGCATGGTCAAGGTCGATGCTGCCCGTTCGAACCTGCAAACCATTCTGGACAACCTCACCGCCGGGGTGATCGTGCTGGGGGAGGGCGGGATCATCCGCTCTTCCAACCCCGGCGCCACCCGCATTCTTCGGGCACCCATGGCGGCGTACGAGGGCCGACCATTGTCTGAAGTGCCTGGGCTGGCTGATTTTGCGGCAGCCGTGGAGCGGCATTTCCTGGCGTTTTTTGGTGACCGCGACCGCCACGGGCTGGACCACTGGCAGCAGCCTTTCGAGTTGCATGCATCGTCTGCTGGTGCGGGTCAGCACGCGACTAGCCTGGTGGCGCGGGGCGCAGAGCTGCCCGATGGCGCGCAATTGTTGGTTTTTGACGACATTTCAGAGATTGTTTCCGCCCAGCGCGCACAGGCCTGGGGCGAGGTCGCGCGCCGCCTTGCGCACGAAATCAAGAACCCGTTGACCCCCATCCAGCTGTCTGCCGAACGCCTGGAAATGAAGCTGTCGGGCAAGGTGCCGCCTGCAGAACAGGCCATCCTGGCCAAGTCGGTCAAGACCATCGTGGACCAGGTCGATGCGATGAAGCGCCTGGTCAACGAGTTCCGCGATTACGCGCGGCTGCCAGCGGCAGAGCTGCAGCCCCTGGACCTCAATGCCTTGATCGCCGATGTGCTGCATCTGTACGGCGAAGAAAACGCGTCAGTCCCCGTGAAAGCCGAGCTGGACCCGCGTTGTCCTCGCATCGCAGGCGATGCGCAACAGCTGCGCCAGGTCGTGCACAACCTGCTGCAAAACGCCCAGGACGCCACCATGCAGGCACGGGCAGAGGGCAAGGAAACAGAGCCTTTCGTTCGCATCTCGACCCGGTTGAGCGAGTCCTCGGGGCGGGTGCGGCTCAGCATTTCAGACAGCGGCACGGGCTTTCCTGCCCACATCCTGCAGCGTGCCTTCGAGCCCTATGTGACCACCAAGGCCCGGGGCACAGGCTTGGGTTTGGCGGTGGTGAAAAAGATCGCAGACGAGCATGGCGCCCGCATTGATCTGTCCAACCGCATCGAAAACGGCGAGTTGCGCGGCGCGCAAGTGTCGCTATCATTTGCCCCAGAAACCGCGGTGGTGTCTTAGTCACCCTCCGCACAACTCCTGCGGACTGTGTTAGTGCACACCTCGGGTGGTCGGGAAGTTGGCACCGGTACTTGCGCATGGCGCCAACGGATCGTGGCCTCGGCACAGCTCACCCGGGCTGCAGTCCAGACTCCCGCCCAAAAGAAGCTGTGCAGAGAGTCCCATCGTTACCGCACGGCAGCATTCCTAGGCGCTTCTATACACATGGCAAATATTCTGGTGGTCGACGATGAACTTGGCATTCGCGACCTGTTGTCTGAAATCCTGAACGACGAGGGCCACAGTGTGGACCTGGCGGAAAACGCCACGCAGGCCCGCGCGGCCCGCCTCGCCAACCAGTACGACCTGGTGCTGCTGGACATCTGGATGCCCGACACCGATGGCGTGTCCCTGCTCAAGGAGTGGGCCGCCGCCAGCGTGTTGACCATGCCTGTGATCATGATGAGTGGCCATGCCACCATCGACACCGCGGTGGAAGCCACGCGCATCGGCGCTTTCTCCTTCCTGGAAAAGCCCATCACCATGCAAAAGCTGCTCAAGGCGGTGGAGCAGGGGCTGGCACGCAACCACGCACGCCCGGCCGCTCCTGCCGCGGCAGCCCCCGCCGTCATGCAGGCGCCGGTGGACCCGAACGTGACCACATTTGCTGCTATCACCGTGCCTGTGGGCGTGGACCCCGGCCCGCACGCACACCAGGGCTTTGATCTGGACCGCCCTTTGCGAGAAGCGCGTGATGGTTTTGAAAAGGCGTACTTCGAGTTCCATCTCGCGCGTGAAGGCGGCTCCATGACCCGTGTGGCCGAGAAAACAGGCCTGGAACGCACCCACCTGTACCGCAAGCTGCGCCAGCTCGGCGTGGACTTGGGGCGCGGCAAGCGCAATTAATTTTCCAAAATTCCGTTTTGCTGGAAATTCTCTGGTTATAATTTGAGGCTCAGGCCCGGTAGCTCAGTCGGTAGAGCAGAGGATTGAAAATCCTTGTGTCGGCGGTTCGATTCCGTCCCAGGCCACCAAAATTCAGCGCCCAACTGTTCTCAGTTGGGCGTTTTCATTTGTGCTTCCCGCATGACACGCGGGGTTCCCGCACATTCTGCGTGTGCGACCAGGCTCCTGTGGCCTGGCAGGAACATCCCCGGTTGCCCTCCGTTCCGCCCTCTCTTCTCTCGAAATCGGCGCTAACTTCTTCGCCGTGGCACACGCACATGGCCTTTTGCGACCATGATTTGTGCGCGTGCCATTGCCATTCGTTGTCGGGCTTGCTTGGAGCAGCAGTCCGTCACGCCAACACTGCCGCCGCGCAAGGCATGGAATACAAGCCTGCGCGTTGCTGCGCGACGACGAGTGCTCCGTAGGCCGCCAGTCGAGCCTCGTGCTCCGGCTTGCCCTTGTCCTTCGACTTGATCTTGAACAGGTCAATTGGCTTGTCGCTCTTCTGGCCGGCACGCTGCATGACCCTTTCGCCGTCCACCTCGACCCCCTTGAACGACCACAGCGACTCGAACACTTTGGCCTGACCATCGGTGAACCGGATCGGCGTTGCCTGCACGTCCGGCAGCGTCACCCACTTGAAGTCCGCCGAGAATGGCCCGTTCACAGGTGCGGCCGGATCGGCCACTGCTGGCGCTACAGACGGTACCGAAGGGATGAAGGCGATCCCGCCGCCATAGAACGTGAATCGTTCTTCCAGCGCCAGCCATTCCACACCGGAGCCGAAGGGCGATCCACGGGTCGTGCGCGGCCTGGGGGTGATTACCCGGATGTTGCTTCCCGCCACCCGAACACGATCCAGCAAGGACGGCTCATGCAGCACTCTCGTCAGCTCTCGGGCCAGCACGACCGGCGAGCTGCGGGAATTACCGAGCCGCCAAGCACCGTCGCCCAAGTCATCGATGTCGTCGCGGCTCTCGATGTCGAGCGCGAGGCGCATTTTCTGCCGCAGCCAGTCTTCGTCCAGGGCCAACGCCGCACCGTCGATTGCCTCGACAGGAACCTGGCCACACTCCGGGCACCGGCAGATCCGACCGCCCCGTCCATCGCCCCAGACCTGCGCCCGATGCTGCTGACAGTGGGGACAGAGCACAAAAAGCTGATCCACCACTGTTGGCCTGACGGCTTTGCCGAGCATAGACAAAGCAGATACCTCGCGTGGCGACAGCGTGGCCCGCAGCACCGGCGTGCCGCCTGCGAACAGCCGGCAAACCAGGGCCCAGGCATCGTGCGTCGTCATTGGTCAGTCCTCGAAAGCGGATGAAGAACTGACTGGGTCGGTCTCCGGCGGCAACTCCTGGGCGCTGAGGGTCTGGCCCTTCTGCAAGATGCCCACCGCAACCAAGTAGCCTTCCAGCTGCGCCTGCATCTTGGCGTCGAACTTGTGCAGGTTCAGCCGCCCTTTGCTGGTCACTTCGATGGTGACCACCTTGGGGCGAGTCCTGCCCGGCTCGGGTGGGTAGTAGAGATTTACCAGCGCCGCCGTCACCGCCCACTGCCCCTCCAGCGGGCCCGGCAGCTTTTCCTTCAGCAAATCGTGCACCGAGCGTTGCTGACTGGATTGCATCGCCGTGCATTCGATCTTCAGCGCCGTGTCGGGGCTGAGCAGGGTGAGTGCCTTCAACTGAACCATCGAGAAGCCGTCCTCGAACGCATCCGGCACATCGAACCCGGTGCGCAGCATCGACAAATCCAGCGTCGGCGACTTGATCTTGTGAGCGCTTGCTTTCACGCCCAGCACATGCTCCGCAAAGGCCTCGACCAGCATTTGCTGATACTTTGCGCCGCCGCGCACCAGCGTGCGCACCACACCGGTGGACTTAGCGTACTCCAGCACCATGTGGATGTTGGGGTTGCCGACCCGGCGTTTCAGGGTCGCTCCCTCGAACTCCAGACGCAGCATCGCCATGTCCTTGACATGGACCGACAGCAGGAACACGCCCGGGCTGCGCTCGACCAAGTGCGCCACGCTGCCGTCTCCGCATTGGAGTTCGCGCTTGTAGAAGGCCGAGATGGCGTGACGCAACGCGGTCAGATTGGCATCCGAACCGTTCGGTTGGCGTTTCAGGCCAAGATCGTATTGCTGTGTCTGTTGCCCATGCTGTTCCCAAAAGCTGAAGTCATAGGCACGCTCGAACAGTGCCGGGTGGTGGACGTAGAGCCAGAAGGAACGGTGGATGTCGCTTGCACACAGCGCCAAACCCGCAAGCGCAGCACCATCGGCCACGGCCGCCTCAAACATCGCCTGTTTACCAGCCGCATCGCCCAACTGAACGCTGGCCATGAGGTTGGCCGTCATCCGGTCGCGGGCAGCAATGTCGGGCCAGACTTTGACCGCTTCGACCAGAAACTGGCTGGTCTCCGGTGTGTCATCCCAGGCAAAGCCATCGGGCACAGGCAGGCTGTGGGTGGTCAGGAAGTCGCGCAGCGTGGCGTCCACCGGCAGCTCGAGCATCACGTCGACAAAGGTCTTCTTCATCTTGATCGTCCTTTCTGGATCGGCGTCGAAGGTCTGCGACCGATGTACGGACTGCACTGGCCAGCGACTAGGTTACTGAACACGCACCTCGCATAAGTAAAGCAGCGAGATACAAGCGCGATTCTGAACCTCAGATTTCCGCTTGTCAATCAAAGCGGCACATCTAGACCTTATTTGTATCTCGCGGCTATACTAGCGGTCTTGTTTTTGTTAACTGACTGTTTTCCCCTACAGGAGCATCGCTATGGCTTCAGCGTTCGGAGCACGCCTGCGACGCTTACGCGAGGCGAAGAAATTGACCTTGCAACAGGTCGCCGACGAAGTCGGCTGTACCAAGGCGTATATATGGGAACTGGAGATGAAGGACGGCCAGCGTCCCTCCGCTGAACGGGTCCAGGCCTTGGCCAGGGTGCTGGGCGTGACGATGGAGGACATCATGGGCGAGCCCATTGAACAAGTTCCTCAGGCCAGTCCAGAAGATGTGGCCTTCTTCCGCGAGTACGCTGGAATGACGGACGAGGAGAAGGATCGCTACCGTCAGGCACTCAAAATCATGTTCCCCGACAAGAACTAAGGCGGTCTGACAATTGAGCGCATCCCATCCCATCACCGGTTCCATAGCAGCCAGCACCGTCTTGAGATGGTTGCGGGCCTGGCACGCCGATGGCATGCCGGATGCCGTGGATCTGGAAGTCGTCCGGCAGATGCTTCCGGAGACGCCTTACGGCAAAGGGGTGCGGGAGATCAAGGCCCCGATGGTGCTGGACATCAATAGCTGCGAAGGCATGTTGGTGCGCAACCCACAGGACACCGCAGAGTGGGGCATCTTCTATAACGGCAAGGCAAACCCCGAACGCCAGCGTTTCACCATCGCTCACGAACTGGGCCACTTCATCCTTCACCGCGATCAGCGGCAAAGTTTCAACTGCGACAAGGAAAGCGTGTACTCCGGCGCTGACACTATCCGTGTCATCGAACGTGAGGCGGACGACTTTGCCAGCAACCTGCTGATGCCTGGCGACTTGCTGCGCGAGTGGATCTCGAACCAGCGCATCGACTTGCATGTCCTGAGCGCCCTTGCCAAACGGTTCCAGGTGTCGTTCGAGGCGCTGTGCATTCGGTTCATCAAATTCACCACGCAGCGGGCAATCCTTGTCTATTGGGACAACGGTTTCGTGAAGTACGAATGGCGCAGCAGCAGCGCGGTCAAGACGCGCGCCCGCATTCGGCGCACTGACGATCCGCAGGAACCATTACCCGGCACCCTGGCTGCTGATTCCACCGTTGAGCAGGAGTGGGACGGCACGGAGATGTCTGCCGCGATCTGGTGCCCGGAGGAGGCACCACACATGAAGTTGCGCGAGTTCAAGCACAGCTACACCACAGGAGATCGCGTCCTGACCCTTCTGCTACTGGAAAGTGCTGAACCACGGTCATGGGATCGGTCCTGGCACGACGGCGAGAGCTTTGACAGCTTCGATCAGTTCGTCTCGAACGGGCAATTGCCAGTACGGTGAGTCCCTCGATGACAGGCTTGCCGATCCAACCCATAGATGAAGAACTGCAGACCTTGCAACGCGAGGTGCAGCGAATGCTGGGCCGTTGTCTCTTGCGTCTGCAGCAGTACGAAAAACTGATGAAGGCCATCGTGGCACACCACGAAATCTCCGCGTCAGGATCACCCCTCGAATCGAACCAAGCGGAGCGCATTGCGGATGCCGCAAACAAGACTCTGGGTACGTTGGTTGGCACGCTGCTCGGAACGTATGTCACCAGCGGCGAGCAAGACGAGGTCGCCGAACCAGATGCACCCGACAACATCATCTCGTTCAAGATGAAGAT
The DNA here is from genome assembly GCF_016406015.1 of Acidovorax sp. IB03. Classification (NCBI taxonomy): domain Bacteria; kingdom Pseudomonadati; phylum Pseudomonadota; class Betaproteobacteria; order Burkholderiales; family Comamonadaceae; genus Acidovorax; species Acidovorax sp. IB03. Next base: position 23,636 of record NZ_JAEFCH010000051.1, read on the forward strand.
GAGCTTGCGGATGTCTGCCGAGGATTTCGATACGACGCAAAACGATCTGAAAGAACTGGTTCTGCTGCGGAACAACCTGGTGCACCACTTTATCGACCAGCACGACCTTTGGAGTCTGGATGGATGCCGTGGTGCGCAAGAGTCCTTGGTTGCGGCCTACAGTCGCGTCGATCAACACTTTGAGCAACTGCGAGGCTGGGCGGAGCACATGGATCAGGCCCGTCGACTGGCGGCGGAGTTTGCCCAGTCCGATGCATTCCGCGATCTGGTGATCAACGGCATAGCGCCGGATGGCTCGGTGGATTGGCCCGCAGCCGGAATTGTTCGCGCATTGCGTGAGGCAGCAGATCAGTTGGCTGTCGACGAGTGGACGCCGGTCGCTACTGCTGGACGATGGATTGCAGAAAGGCATCCCGATCAACTGCCGGCCAAGTATGGGTGCAGCAGTTGGCGGCAGGTCGTGCACGAATCCCGCCTTTTCGAGCTTCGGTATCGGGAAGTGAATGGCCAGCGCGCGGCTTGGTATCGGCCCAAAGAGACATAGCGCCAAACCCGCGCACTCACGCTAAGGCAACGCTGATTAAGGTCCACCGTTGAGGGGGGTCAAACGTTATCCGCAG
>NZ_JAEFCH010000052.1:0-18761 GCF_016406015.1 Acidovorax sp. IB03
TCATCTGCGGATAACGTTTGACCCCCCTCAACGGTGGACCTTAATCAGCGTTGCCCTAGACTATTTCGACGATCCACAGCCCCGCCACTGAGGTTCCGGCCAGTGCGCATATCCCAGTGATCTAGACTCAGCGTCTTCAAACACTGCAACCAGCTCGGTTCCGGCCAGTGCGCATATCCCAGTGATCTAGACTCAGCAGCGCCAGCACCCGAACAACCCCGCAGTTCCGGCCAGTGCGCATATCCCAGTGATCTAGACTCGTGGATTCGTGCACCATGGGGGAAGCTCCGTTCCGGCCAGTGCGCATATCCCAGTGATCTAGACTCCACCTCGCGCACGGTGCTGCGGGCACTCAGTTCCGGCCAGTGCGCATATCCCAGTGATCTAGACTCCCGAGCGCATTTCAATCGCCAGCATGCCCTGTTCCGGCCAGTGCGCATATCCCAGTGATCTAGACTCAGCGTGGTCAGCTCCAGCGCGTGCGCCATGTTCCGGCCAGTGCGCATATCCCAGTGATCTAGACTGTCAGTAGCTGCACTTTCAGAAACTGAATGTTCCGGCCAGTGCGCATATCCCAGTGATCTAGACTAAATCAAAATTCCGCCGAAGTGAATAGACTGTTCCGGCCAGTGCGCATATCCCAGTGATCTAGACTTGTGGGCAGTCCTGACTACAAGGAACTGTTGTTCCGGCCAGTGCGCATATCCCAGTGATCTAGACTCATGACAAATGGACACGCCACCCCGCCCGAGTTCCGGCCAGTGCGCATATCCCAGTGATCTAGACTATTTTCTGGCATCTTTGCGCACCAGCTCCGTTCCGGCCAGTGCGCATATCCCAGTGATCTAGACTTCGCGCTATGACGACTACAACTAAATCTGAGTTCCGGCCAGTGCGCATATCCCAGTGATCTAGACTTGAAGCCTCCGAAGCCCATGTGTTGCCGGAGTTCCGGCCAGTGCGCATATCCCAGTGATCTAGACTGCGGCGCTGTTTCTCCTGCCTGTGCCCACAGTTCCGGCCAGTGCGCATATCCCAGTGATCTAGACTCGTGCTTCCATCGTCTCCTCCGGCAGCACTGTTCCGGCCAGTGCGCATATCCCAGTGATCTAGACTCCCGCTGGGCGTGCGCAACGTCACGGCCATGTTCCGGCCAGTGCGCATATCCCAGTGATCTAGACTTGACGGTACCCAGCCCCGCGAGTTGCCCGGGTTCCGGCCAGTGCGCATATCCCAGTGATCTAGACTTGGAAGATGTGGTTGCCGAGGAGCTGTCCAGTTCCGGCCAGTGCGCATATCCCAGTGATCTAGACTTTCCTGTAGCCCCTATACAAAGATTGTCTGGTTCCGGCCAGTGCGCATATCCCAGTGATCTAGACTTAAGACCTTCAAAGAGATGTCTTACCACAGGTTCCGGCCAGTGCGCATATCCCAGTGATCTAGACTACAAGCACGCTCGTTGAACGCTCGTTTAAGGTTCCGGCCAGTGCGCATATCCCAGTGATCTAGACTGGTGATTTCCGCCACCGAGAACCCGGCGCGGTTCCGGCCAGTGCGCATATCCCAGTGATCTAGACTAGCCACCGCCGCCACCCGCTGGGCGGACAGGTTCCGGCCAGTGCGCATATCCCAGTGATCTAGACTTGCGGCGATGCTGGGGTCGCGCCCGAAGGCGTTCCGGCCAGTGCGCATATCCCAGTGATCTAGACTTGCGCTGTCTTGGATCAGCTCCACAGGCAGGTTCCGGCCAGTGCGCATATCCCAGTGATCTAGACTGCCGTATCGTTCGGCCAAAAGGCAGGCTAGTTCCGGCCAGTGCGCATATCCCAGTGATCTAGACTCGTGCCCCAAGACCTCAACAGCACAACGCCGTTCCGGCCAGTGCGCATATCCCAGTGATCTAGACTCGGTGATGGTCTGCATGGAGACGAGTCCCCGTTCCGGCCAGTGCGCATATCCCAGTGATCTAGACTGGTCGATCCAGTAATACTCCGCTACCACCAGTTCCGGCCAGTGCGCATATCCCAGTGATCTAGACTGATCGTCAACGAGGGTGGGTACGTTCTGCAGTTCCGGCCAGTGCGCATATCCCAGTGATCTAGACTTCGACTACACAGGAAAGGCCATAGGCTCGCGTTCCGGCCAGTGCGCATATCCCAGTGATCTAGACTCCGCATCCGCTCCCCGATCAAGCAGCCCCGGTTCCGGCCAGTGCGCATATCCCAGTGATCTAGACTGGGTGGTGGTGTGGCGGGTGCGCGCATCGGGTTCCGGCCAGTGCGCATATCCCAGTGATCTAGACTGCCATGCTGCAGTGGTCGGACGATGGCGGGGTTCCGGCCAGTGCGCATATCCCAGTGATCTAGACTAGCCCGCGCCGCCAATCGCCAGATGATGCAGTTCCGGCCAGTGCGCATATCCCAGTGATCTAGACTCCAAGCCTTATCGACCGCTGGCTTGTGCAGGTTCCGGCCAGTGCGCATATCCCAGTGATCTAGACTCGATCAGTTCGTTGGCAAGCGCCTGCATGTGTTCCGGCCAGTGCGCATATCCCAGTGATCTAGACTGGTCTGTGGACTCCACCAGGCGCACGCGCAGTTCCGGCCAGTGCGCATATCCCAGTGATCTAGACTCGATCTCGAGCGTGTGCAAGCGGCGCCGCGGTTCCGGCCAGTGCGCATATCCCAGTGATCTAGACTCTCTGTCAGCAGTTGATCGTGTGCTTTGTTGTTCCGGCCAGTGCGCATATCCCAGTGATCTAGACTAGGCCGCCAAGGCTGGCGCCGCGCAGTGGTGTTCCGGCCAGTGCGCATATCCCAGTGATCTAGACTCATGCTGACCAACGCCCTGCCGCAGTTGCAGTTCCGGCCAGTGCGCATATCCCAGTGATCTAGACTCATTGAGGTCACGGACCCGGTGCCGGTCAAGTTCCGGCCAGTGCGCATATCCCAGTGATCTAGACTCTTTGGCCGCATGGCGACTTCTTCGGTCGCGTTCCGGCCAGTGCGCATATCCCAGTGATCTAGACTTTCGGCGCCGCGACCGGATCGCTCGAATAGTTCCGGCCAGTGCGCATATCCCAGTGATCTAGACTCTGATCGCGATAACCTCTTGATAACAAAAGAAGTTTTCGCTTTCAGAAGACTAGAAAACCGCGCCATTTGCTAGAAGAGGTCGAATTGATCCGGCGCTTTTTGCGCTGGTTGTTTGTTGCGCCCGTGGTAGGTGATGGCGCGCTCGTACTGTTTGTCGGTGAACTGAAAGATATTCACTTTGCCGCCCTGTGGCAAGGCGCGTTCTACGGCTCGGCAAAGCGTGTCCACCTGCGCCTGACTCGTGCAAAAGCGCATGTACACGCTGAACTGGCTCATTTCAAAGCCCAGGTTCAAGAGACCATTGCGGAACTGCGTGGCGGCCTTGCGTTCGGCTTTCTCAATCACGGGCAAATCGAACATGACCACCATCCACATCAATCGGTATCCAGACAACATGGTGTAGCAATGGGCTGGCGTTGGCGGGGTTCAGTCCGTCTCCAAACTGCCCGCCAGCGACAGGGGCAAGCCGGGCAAAGGCAAATCCAGCTTGGTGCGCTCACCCAAGTACACCTGCGCCAGTGACGTGGCAAGGCGCTGCATGCACACCATGACGGGCGTGACACCTACAGCCGTGGGCATGTCGTCGTACAGCACACGCACCAAAGCACGCTTGGTGTCCGGGGTGACATGCGACTCGGCTGCCTGGTGCAATTGCCATACCTTCAAGTCCGCCATCGGGCGAAACGGCTCCATCAGGTCATCCACCAGACGCATGGCGTTAGCGTCATTGCTGTGGTGCAGGCCGATGCTGGGATGCAAGCCCGCAGCCACCACGGCACGTGCTGTAGCAGAGCGCAGGATGGTGTAGCCATAGTTGAGCAGTGCGTTGACGCCATCGCCGTCCTGATCGCGTCGAAACTCTGGGCCAAACAGCAAGCCCCAGTAGCGGCGGGCACCTTGGCCTTCGATGTTCTCGGGGTCGCCGCTTTTGACTTTGCCCACCAGCGCCTGCAAAGGTGCCGTGGGTGCGCCTGCGGCCTCCAGCGCTGCGGCCTGCTGCTCCAGCTTGCATTTGACAACTGCAGCCCACAGGCGCTTGTGCAATGGCAGCGCAGCCGCCCACTGGGCCTCGATGCGCTTGGCCTGCACATGGTGGCCATCCAGCGTCAGCAGCACGCCGATGGCGTTGTGGTTGGCACCGCACAGCACAAAGGGCGCACCCCGCTCTGCCAGTGCCACCAGCAGGTTGTTGGTGTAGGTGAGGCCGTGGGCGTTGGCAATGACGGCAGCAATGTCATCCAGCGGCACCTGTCCCAGTTCTTTGCGCTCGCCTTCGGTGTCTTTCACCACCATGAAGCCGCGGTGCACAAACAGGTGCCGCCTATCGTCTGCGATTTCGACGATGCGGCCTACCATGGTGGTCAGCCCTGAAAGCCCAGGTCGCGCAGCTCACCCGCGGGAGAGATGGTGACTTGCCTTGCCTTGGCCTTTTGCATGGAGCCTGCGTACTTGGATGTGTAGGCGAAGGCGTCTTGCTTGTCACTGTTTCGCGCATCTACGTTGGCCTCATGCACAGGGGCCATGAAAATCTGCCCAGTGTTGCCGTAGATTTTGACGATACGCATCGTCTGTTCTCGCCCTTCCACCTCCAACCGCACACTGTCGCCAATCACCAGCCTCATGACCAATGGTTGCCCGTTCTGTCCCTGCGTGGGGTTGCGCAGTTGTGCCCAGCCCGCCGCGCGCACGATGCCGTAGGCCTTGAAGGTGGAAATCACCTCTCCCTCCCACTTCCCCTGCTCATTGCGCGTGATTTCAATGCAGTAGTTGCTACCGCCCACATAGCCCTTGTAAGGCAATGGCCGCCCTTCGCCATCCACGCCATGGCGCGCGGGCTGTGCAGGCTCTGCAATGCGGATGAGGTTGGTGACTTCACGCCCGGCACTGCCATCGGCCTTGCGGCGTTGCTTGATGGTGCCGTCTTTGCGGATGCCGTAAGAGGTTTCCTCCATCATTGCGCCCTCAAAGCCATGGTCTGGCTTGTGGCTCACCCAGATGTGGCGCACGGCGCGCTCCACATGGTCGCGGTAGGTGTCCCACGGCAGGGGCATGCTCTCTACCAGGCGGGTCAAACCGCCCTCGCGAGACTGGGCGTTGGCTTGTGCAAAGCGCTGCAGCAGGCCCTGGTCTGTCACGCCGATCACGCACGCATCTACTGCGTGGTGGCGGTGGTCGTTGCGGTTTTTTTCGCCATCCAGCCCCAGAACATCGTTCAAGCCAAACTTGGCGCGCAGCATCGCTGTCATCTGCCCCGGAATCACCCGTGTGGCACTGCCAGGGCACACCAGCCGCAGGTATTCGGCTGCCACGCGCGACAGGTATCGCGTATCGTTCAGAGCACGGGCCAGAAAGTCTTTGTCCTCACCCAGCCAGCGCTCGTACCCATCGGGTGCAAAGCGGTAGCGCTTGCGCAGGGGCATGCGCTCGGCGCGCTGCAAGATGCCTTCATAGCTCCAGCCCTGTGCTTCAAAGTCAACCCGCGCGGCCCAAGGCGTGCGGTTGCGCTTGATGCGGTTGGCCTGGCGCATGGCCACGGTGCGGTTGTTCAGGCTGTCGTCCAGCGTTTGTGAGAACGGCAGGATGTGTTCGATCTCCACCTGTTCGCTCAGCAGCATGGCGGCGCTGATTTGCACGCCGCTGTAGGGGCAGCGGCGGTCGGCCACGTCAAAGCTCAGCTCTTCCCACAAGATCCATTTCTGGATATCGCTGGCGCGCACGCGCTCGGTGCTGATGCCCAGGGTCTCGGCAACGCGCTCGCGGATGCGGGCATTGCGGCGCTGGTTTTCGGCCTGCTTCTTTTGCGCCTCCTGCTTTTGTTCGCGGCTTTGCTTCAAGTCGCGCGCCAGCTCCACCACAACCTCTGCCGGGCGGCCATAGCGGCGGATCAAGGCGTTGACCACCACGCGCACCTGGTTCAGGCCGATGTGCACCGTGGGGTTCGCAATCTTGCCGTAGCGCTCTTCGTCGTTGCGCGGCTTGTCTTTGGCAAAGGCCACATGGCGCTGCAGTGCGCGGCCGTAGTAGGGCAACTCTTTGAAGGCATACACGGGCTTGATTTCGCCGGTGGATGCGATGGTGCGCTCGCCCACCCGCTCCACTTCGTCGCTGTCGTGGTCAAAGTCAAAGCCCAGGTCACTGTGGTGCGCAAACCCGGAGGCCTGCACCGCCTTGTCATAAGTCACCACATCGCGCTGCAACTCCGGCACGATGCGCGCCAGCGCCTTGCGGCTCAGGCTGCCATAGCCTTCGGGCAGGGCCACGTTGGCAATCGCCTCAGCACGGGCTTCGTCCACCCCCGTGTGCTGCTGCAGCCAGGCGATCAGCGTGCCCTCACCTTCTTCGTTCACGATCTGCCAGACGATCTCGTCCTGCAGCTCCGCCGCAAAGCCCGCCCACGCCGCACCCAGCAGATCTTTGCGCGCCAGGGCTGCGCTGGTGGCGTTGCCCTTGAGTTCAGTGCGCTTGGCATCCTCCAGGTTGAAGCGCACAGACCCCGACAGTTTCAGCAGCTTGCGCAACTGATCAAAACTGCGTTTGCTATGGGCCTCCAGCGCGGCCACCACCGCATCGCGCTGGGCCAACGTCAGCGGCACCTCGCTCAGCGTGCCATCCAGCAGGCGCAGGTGGTTCACCTCCTGCAGGATGCGAAAGCGCTGTGTACTGGGCAAGGCCAGCGGTGCGCGCTCCTCATCGGGCAGCAAGGTGCAGCGGCCAGGGCGCACGGGGCGCAGCGGGCGCTGGTGCAGCAGCGTGTCGCGCAAGTCGGCCCGCGCCACCTCTGTGAACAGCGCGGGCTGCAGCGCTGCCTGTGCCGCCCACAGCGCATCAAACTCCTGCGCAATCATGGCGCGATCCACGTACAGGTCGTAGCTTTTGTCGATGCGCTTTTTGCCCTCATCGGTGGTGTAGGGCGTTTCACGGTAGCGCGCCCGCACGCCCTGCCCGGCAACCCCTTCGGGCTTCTGCTGCATGCGCACTTGCCAAAACCATTCGCCCACCGTCTGGCAACCGCTGGCCGTCATGCGTTCGCGCAACTGGTGGATGGCTTGTTTGAGCGCACCGCTGTCGTTGTCCTTGCGGTCGGTCTTGCGGTTGCTTTGAAAGCCACGGCGCTGGTTGATGTGAAACAGGGCCCGTGCAAACTCGCCGGGGGTGAGCGCCTCGCGCAGGCCCTTGGCCCGCAGCTGATAGGGGTTGAGCCGCTCCAGCGCCTTGCGCGCCGCCTCGTCCGCCGGAAAAAACCCGTGGCGCACCAGCTGGCCCAGCATGCGGGATTTGCGCTTGAGCAGCCGGTCACGGCGGCGGCGCATGGCACGGGCAGCGCGGCGGGTGACGGCCAGGGAAGACCCATCTTTGGGGTTGCGACCATCGCTGAAGATGCGCACGCCTGAACGAATGATGGCGGTGGGGCTCCCGTCTTCGCCTAACCGAAACATCGCCCAACCTAACGACGTGGATCCCAAGTCCAACGCCAACCGATACGCTCCTGATATCGCCATTCGTCACCTCATTGTGAATTCCGAAGGGCATTTGTAACAGATTGGTTTACAATCGCAACCACTCAATCACTGGGATATGCGCTCTGGACGCTAACAAGCTGAAAGATGCACCAAATGGAAAGCCCCGCATGCGGGGCTTTCGTCTTTTTAGTCAAATTCACCCCTGGCGCTTATCCATCAAGCGCAAGCAGCTATTAATTTAATAGCAATTACCAACACGGAAGCGTCCTGCTCCATCAGACCCGGCATTCCGTGTGAGATCAAGGTGATCGCTAAGTTGGCGCATGCGCCTGTCGCCAAGCACGCCCGAGAGCCGCTTTTCATCACCCATACACCCGCCCCAAGCGCTCAGCGGCCTGGATGAGGCCATCGAATATGGACTGCGCCACCTGCTGCGGGAAGCCTTGCGGCAGCTTTTGCTGCACGCTGTGCACCGCAGTCGGGGTGTGCTGAACGACTTTGGCGATCAGGGCATCCACCGTGAGCCCGCTGGGTGATGCAATGCCATAGCGCGTTCCAACGTCTTGCCAGTGGCGGCGCAGGATCTTGTTCAGATGCCAGTGCGCATTTTTGCCACGCACCGCCATGGCCAGGCGTGCCTTGTGGGGCGACAGCTTGCCCGGCCCCTCGCCCAGCAGCGGGTAGACGGAGAGCACGTCATACAGGGGCGTCATCTCGAAGCTTTCGCCGGGGCGCAGAAAGAGGCTGAAGTTCTTGGCGTGGCCGTCGGTCGCGCCCAGCAGCCAGAACAGCAACTGCGCCATGAAGAAGTGAAAGCGGTCACGCTCGCGCTGGGCCGAGCCATCCAGCACGGCCATGATGCGGTCTACTCCCGGGCCACCGTCGGCCTCGTACTTCAGCACGGGCGATGTGCCGGTGGCCTGGCACAGGTCTTCCTGCGGCAGGCGCAGCAGCGTGTCGCCGTTCCATACGCGCCGGTCAAAGCGCTGCACGCTCAGCACTTTCAGGTCTTCAAAGCGCAGTATTTCGCACGGTGCCACTGGCAGGCCATAGGCGGCCAGCAACTGTGCGCACAGCCATTCGTTTTCTACCGAATGCTGCATGTCCAGTTGCAGGTTGCCGATCAACCCCAGGGGCAGTTTGAAGATGTGGGTGGTGGGTGTGGCCCCCAAGGGGCGGCACCAGCGCCCTTGCCAGAACAACAAGGCATCCTTTTCCTGCGCCCCCGCAATCGAGATGCGGAAATCATCGGCCATGCCCGCATCGCCCAATGCCCCGGGCTGGGCCAGGGTGCGGATGCGCTGAGCCACGGCGTGGTCGCTCATGGGTTCAGCCTGCACGCGCAGGTCGGTGGGCGGCTCATCGCCCGCGGGCAGGATTTGCAGCGCCCCCACGCAGTCCCGCCCCACTTCACGCAGCAAGGTGTAGGCGTCTGTGGCACCTACCTGGTAGCGGCGCGCTACCCGCTCGCGAATGTCCTTGCTGTCGGGCAACAGGTTCTCAAAGTAGAAACGCACTGCGTTGCCTTTGTGTGGGCGGTTGCCCGGCGTGAAGGGCAAAGACAGTGACAGGGGACGGCGCTGGGGCGATTGCACCCATTGGCTGTCGTACTGCAGCACGTCGCCACCAGCTTCCAGGCTCCAGGTACCGACAAAGTGGCCGTTCATCCACAGCCCCAGCGCCTTGCGGCTGCGTTGCTGGCTGGCCATGGCGCTCACCAGTGGGCGCCGTCGCCCGGCGCTGATGGTTCGCTTGGGGAGGCACTGCGGGTGCGCAATACCCACTCCACGCCCAGGATGTTCAGCAAGCGCATCAGCCGCTCGGCGCTCACAGCCTCGGCGTTGCGCTCCAGGGCAGACACCGTCTGCTGCGTCACGCCCAGGCGCAGGGCCACATCCGCCTGGGTCAAGCCCGCATTCTTGCGAAAGGCTTTTAGAAGCTGCGGTAACTGTTCAGTGGTGCGAACGGTGAAGGTGTCGTCCATGGGCACAGATTAGTCTCGGCAAAAAACATACTTTGGATTGTATTTTCAAAATACAAACTATAGTGCGTTTTCTGATATCCAAAAAACAAATCAAAAGATGTTTTTCAGAAATACAAACCAAAAGCTGTGGCTTGGGTTTTATCTACCAGCCTCTGGCAAGAAGCGTCTATAAAAAATAGCTGCAGCGCCCGTCCCATAAGCGCAGGCAGCTATCCAATTCATAGCATCACAAATTCGGCGCCAGCAGCCGCTCCAGCACCTTCTCGTCCATGCCCCGGCGCTGGGCCATGTCGTGCAGCTGGTCTTCGCCGATCTTGCCGACATTGAAGTACACCGCGTCGGGATGGCCGATGTAGAAGCCGCTCACGCTGGCGGCGGGCGTCATGGCCAGGCTCTCGGTCAGGCCCATGCCGATTTCTTCGGCGTTCAGCACGCGGAACAGGTCGGTCTTGGCGCTGTGGTCGGGGCAGGCGGGGTAGCCGGGCGCGGGGCGGATGCCGCGGTACTTCTCGGCAATCATGTCGTCGTTGCTCAACTGCTCGCCCGCTGCGTAGCCCCACAGGTCGGTGCGCACGCGGTGGTGCAGGCATTCGGCAAAGGCTTCGGCCAGGCGGTCGGCCAGGCTCTTGAACATGATGGCGGAGTAATCGTCCAGCGCGTCAATGAACGCCTTTTCCTTCTTCTCCACACCCAGCCCGGCCGTCACGGCGAACAGGCCCGCGTAGTCGGCAATGCCGCTGTCTTTGGGGGCCACAAAGTCAGACAGGCAGCGGCTGGGGCGGGTCACACCGTCGATGGTGTGTTTCTCGGCCTGCTGGCGCAGGCCGTACCAAGTCATGGCCACCTCGGTGCGGGTGTCGTCGGTGTAGAACTCGATGTCGTCGCCCACGCTATTGGCCGGCAGCAGGGCCATCACGCCACTGGCGCTGAGCCAACGGCCCTCGATGATCTTTTTCAGCATGGCCTGGCCGTCGGCAAACACGCGCGTGGCTTCCACACCCACCACCTCGTCAGTCAGGATGGCGGGGTACGGGCCAGCCAGGTCCCAGGTCTGGAAGAACGGGCCCCAGTCGATGTACCTGGCCAGCTCGGCCAGGTCGAAGTTCTTGAACACGCGGCGGCCCAGCGCGCGAGGCACGGCAGGCTGGTAAGCGGACCAGTCGATCGGCGTCTTGTTGGCGCGGATCTTGGCCAGGGGCCACAGGGGCGTGGCCTTTTTGTTGGCGTGCTGGGTACGCACCTTGTCGTAGTCGGCGTTCAGCTCGGCCACGTAGCTCTCTACGCCATCGCCCAGCAGGCTTTGCGCCACGCTCACGCTGCGCGAGGCGTCGGGCACATAGACCACAGGGCCCTCGTAGTGCGGCGCGATCTTGACGGCCGTGTGCACGCGCGAGCAGGTGGCGCCGCCAATGAGCAGCGGGATTTTCTTGTTGCGGAAGTGCTCGTCTTTCTGCATCTCACCCGCCACGTACTGCATTTCTTCGAGGCTCGGAGTGATCAGGCCCGACAGGCCCACGATGTCCGCGCCCTCTTCCTTGGCCTTGGCCAGGATCTCGTGGCAGGGCACCATCACGCCCATGTTCACCACTTCAAAGTTGTTGCACTGCAAGACGACGGTGACGATGTTCTTGCCAATGTCGTGCACGTCGCCCTTGACGGTGGCGATGACGATCTTGCCCTTGGTCTTCACGTCGCCGCCAGCGGCTTCCATCTGGCGCTTTTCTTCTTCGATGTAGGGCAGCAGGTGGGCCACGGCCTGCTTCATCACGCGGGCGCTTTTCACCACCTGGGGCAGAAACATCTTGCCCGCGCCAAACAGGTCGCCCACCACGTTCATGCCGTCCATCAGCGGGCCTTCGATGACGTGCAGCGGGCGGCCGCCCTTGGCCAGGATGGCGCGGTAGGCCTCTTCGGTGTCTTCGGTGATGAAGTCGGTGATGCCATGCACCAGCGCGTAGGTCAGGCGTTCGTTGACGGTTTTGGGGTGCTCGGGCGTGCCGCGCCATTCGAGCTTTTTGCTCTCGTCCTTGGCGCCGCTCTTGGCGGTTTCGGCAATTTCGACCAGGCGCTCACCCGGGGAGACGTAAGGCTCCCCTTCGGGGATCCGGGGGCGGCGGTTCAGCACCACGTCTTCCACGCGCTCGCGCAGCACAGGCTCCAGGTCGTCGTACACGCCCACCATGCCCGCGTTGACGATGCCCATGTCCATGCCGGCCTTGATGGCGTGGTACAGGAACACGGTGTGGATGGCCTCGCGCACCGGGTCGTTGCCACGGAAGCTGAACGACACGTTACTCACGCCGCCCGACACCTTGGCGCCCGGCAGGTTCTGCTTGATCCAGCGCGTGGCTTCGATGAAATCGACCGCGTAGTTGTTGTGCTCTTCAATGCCGGTGGCCACGGCGAAGATGTTGGGGTCGAAGATGATGTCCTCAGGCGGGAAGCCCACTTCGTCCACCAGGATGCGGTACGCGCGCTCGCAAATCTCGATCTTGCGCGCGAAGGTGTCGGCCTGGCCCTTTTCGTCGAACGCCATCACCACGGCGGCCGCACCGTAGCGCTTGACCAGGCGCGCTTGGCGCTTGAACTCGTCAACCCCCTCCTTCATGGAAATCGAGTTAACGATGCCCTTGCCCTGGATGCAGCGCAGGCCCGCTTCAATCACGTCCCACTTGGAGCTGTCCACCATGATGGGCACGCGGGCGATGTCGGGCTCGGACGCGATGAGCTGCAGGAACCGCACCATGGCCGCCTTGCTGTCGAGCATGGCCTCGTCCATGTTGATGTCGATGACCTGCGCGCCGTTTTCCACCTGCTGGCGCGCCACGGCCAGGGCCTCTTCGTACTGGCCGTTCAAAATCATGCGCGCAAACGCCTTGGAGCCGGTGACGTTGGTGCGCTCGCCCACGTTGACAAACAAGGTGCCCTCGCCAATGGAGACGGGCTCCAGGCCAGAGAGCTTCATGGGAGGGACGGAGATAGCAGACATAGGGCTCACCTGTGCAGAAACACGGACAAAACAGGTGAGCGTCGTTGCGAATAAAAGGCCCCAAGCCTGACGGTGCCACCGTTCATCCGGTGGGCCGCTGCAACGCTCCTTGGGAGCCGACAATTCTACCGGCTCAGGTTCCTGTCAACCTGTCCAGTTCTGGCCCCGCACGGGGGACATCGCAAGCGCGACACCAATCAACGAAGAGCATTACGTCCACGTAACTTTCGCCGCGCTCTATCTTGGATACGAATGACTGCCCCACCCCCAACCGCTCGGCCAACTGCACCTGCGAAAGACCAGCTTTCTTTCGCAGTGCAGCCAGACCCTCCCGAAGGGCCTGGTAACGCGGGTGATAGACAGTGATCGGCACCCGTGCATGCTTTACCCCGATTCGGAATAGTCCATTTACGACTTTTTACGCTACAGTGCGTAACAGAGTGGGGCACGGTGCCTTGCTCGCCAACACTGAAAAGAGAGCAGCGATGACAACGAAGTTTCGACTGGCAGGGTATTCGGCTTTGATAGCAGCAACACTGCTGACAGCCTGTGGCGGTGGCAGCGACGACTCATCCACTCCCGCGCCACCACCTGCCGCTACAAGCGTGGAGGGCTTCTGGACGGGCAAGTCCTCCACCGGCTGGGACGTTGCTTTGGCCGTGCTGGAAAACGGTGAAACCTGGGGCGTTTACACCAGCAACGGGGCTATCTACGGCGCTCTGCAAGGCAACACTACTTCCTCAGGTGGCACATTGACGGGCTCGGGTCGGGAATTCGATCTCCGCTCCGGACAAATCGCGTCGAGCACTTACAGCGGCACCTACACCGCCAAGACCAAGACCGATATCCGGCTTCCCAGCGGCGTCACCTTTGCGGGTATCTATTCGACCGCGTACGACCAGCCAGCCACACTGTCCGCACTGGCCGGCACATATACGGGCTCCGGCGTGAGCACGGGCGCACCGGTGCAGTCGATAACAGTCACCATCTCTGCCACCGGCACCATTACCTCGCCGTCATCACTCGGGTGCAGCGCCAGTGGGCCCGTCACGCCGCGGAGCAGCGGCAAGAACATCTTTGACCTGCGCATCACCTTCTCGGGAGCAAACTGCGCCCTGGGCAACGGTGCAACCGTTTCAGGCGTGGCCTACTACGAAGGTGGGACGCTGCTCGCCATGGGGCTGCTGCCATCGCAAACAGCCGGTTTCATCTTCACCGGCCGCAAGTAAACGGTCCGCAGTGGCGGCCAAGCGGCGACGCCACTGTGTTGGTCAAAGTGACAAAGAGCTGCCAGCGCTTGATATGCAAGCACTGGCAGCTCTTTTTTATATAGCGCGTGCTAAGACACCACGGATTGCGAATTCACCGCGCCCTGTGCCGAAGCAGGCAGCCCAAACACGCGGTCAAACGCCCAGTTGAAGACAAAGGTGTAGCAAAGAAAGAAGACGATGAGCGCAAGGTCCATCACAAAGGCCTCCCACAGGCTCACCTTGAACCACCAGGCAAACAGCGGCACCAGCGTGAAGACCAGCCCGCCCTCGAACCCGATGGCGTGCGCCACCCGGCGCGCCACGCTGCGCCCGCGCACTGTCTGGCGCGACTCCCAGCGCTCAAAGGCCCAGTTGAACACCACGTTCCACAGCACGGCAATGGCCGACGCGGCCACTGCCACCACACTGGAGTGCCCTGCGCCCTGCCCGGAGAGCTGCGCCAGCCCCGCCGTGGCCACCGCGATGGCGATCAGTTCATACAAGGTGACATAAAGAACGCGGCGCCACGGGCCCTGCAGCCCCTGAGGGGCTGGCGTACCGGGGGCGGCGGGAGAAGTCTGGGTGAAAGGCATGGGGCGACTTTATGTGTGCACTGCTGATATATAAAGTCAGCTTGTTTCAGTTTTTCTGATAATTGCGACCATGGCTTTTTCTTCCGACAGCGTGCAAGTGTTCCTCGCGGCGCTGGACCATGGCTCGTTCTCGGCCGCTGCGCGAGCGCTGTCGCGCGTGCCTTCGGCCGTGAGCATGACCATCGCCCACCTGGAGGCCGAGCTGGCCGTGCAGTTGTTTGACCGCAGCGGGCGCGAGCCCCGACCCACCGCCGCCGCCCGGGCGCTGGAGCCCCAGGCGCGGCTGCTGGCCGGGCAGTTGCAGCAGCTCAACGCCCAGGCCCTGGCGCTGACGCAGGGGCTGGAAGAACGACTGACCCTGGCGATTGCGCCCGAGCTGCTGGCTTCGCGCTGGACGGCGCCGCTGGCCGCGCTGGCGCATGAATACCCGCTGCTGCAGGTGGAAGTGCTGACCGCCCCGCAAGTCGATGCACTGGCGCTGCTGCACAGTGGCCGTGCGCAACTGGCGCTGGTGTTTGAGCGCCCCAGCATCGACGGGCGCGAGGGGTTTCAGGAAGTGGGCACCGAAACCCTGGTGGCCGTGATGGCGCCGCAGCACCCGGTGCTGGTGGCCGCCCGCGCCGCCGCGCAGGCACGCGGTGCAGCGCCCGAGGCGGCCATGCTGCGCGAGGAACACCTGACCACCACGCGCCAGATCGTGGTGGCCAGCCGCGACCTGGGCCAGACCGACCCGCGCTTTGTGTTTGCCCGCCACCACTGGCGCACCGACAACCACCTGGCCGCACTGGGCCTGATCGAAGCAGGCCTGGGCTGGGGCTGGCAGCCGCGGGCCCTGGTGCAGCCCCGCATGGCGGCAGGCACACTGGTGGAGATGCCGTTTGAAAACCTGAGCAACGGCGCTGCGCTGTGGGTGGACGTGGTGTGGTCCAAAGAGCGGCCCCTGGGCCTGGGGGCGCGGCGCTTTGTGGCACTGATGAATGACAACCAGGCACTGCAGACCGAGACAGTTTGATGAGAGCTTTATCAGGTGCTAACGCCAACCAGCCATGCCGTTGGAGCTATATTTTTAATAGCATTGAGAAATTGGGTTTCCAGGGTAATGACTGAGCCTCTGGCTTACCATGGGCCCCGAAGGAGTCCGCATGAACCACCCGTTTGACAGCAACAACAAAGACCTGGCCGAGCGTTGGTCGCAATGGCAGCCGGACGCGCCGCTGCACAACGATGAAACGCAAGCCAACGCCCTGCCTGAACGGCGCAAGGCCGGCAAGCACCGGCGCACGGTATCGCTTTCGGACTTCGATCCGTCAGCCAAGCCGTTTTCGCTGGGCGACAAGCTCAAGGACAAGGCAGTCACGGAACTGATCGCGCAGGAACTGGACACGCTGCAGAACCTGTTTTACGCCGACAAACGCTACAAGCTGCTGGTGATCCTGCAAGGCACGGACACATCGGGCAAGGACGGCACCATCCGGGGCGTGTTTGGCCGCATGAGCCCGCTGGGCGTGCACGCTGTGGGCTGGACTGCGCCCAATGAGGAAGAGCGCGCCCACGATTACCTCTGGCGCATTCACCAAAAGGTGCCCAAGGCAGGTGAGATCACGGTATTCAACCGCAGCCACTACGAGGATGTGCTGGTGCCCGCAGTCAACGGCTGGATCACCAAGGAGCAACACCACCAGCGCTTTGGGCACATCAACGACTTCGAGCGCATGCTCACGCACACCGGCACCATCGTGCTCAAGTTCATGCTGCACATCAGCGCCGAGGAGCAACGCGAACGCCTGCAGGAACGCCTGGACGACCCGGCGAAGCACTGGAAGTTCTCGATGAGCGACATCGAGGCACGCAAGCAGTGGAGCGAGTACCAGAAGGCGTACGAAATGCTGCTGGCGGCCACGCACACGCCTTGGGCGCCATGGACCATCGTGCCAGCCAACTCCAAGACACACCGCAACCTGATGATCGCCACACTGGTGCGCGAAGTGCTGAAAGGACTGCAGCTGCGCTACCCCGCGGGCGACTCGGCGCTGGAGCATTTCACGGTGGAATGACCGGGGGGCAAAGTGCCCCCAGACAGGACCGCCACACCCCCCGCTGGGTGGTGGCGGCAACGGCTTACACCAGCTTGTGGCCGCAGTGTTCGCAGAAACGGTCACCCACTTGCACCGTGCCATGGCACTGAGGGCAGGCCGGTGCAGCGGCAGGTGCCGCAGTGGCGGCTGGCGCGGAAGGATCGGCGGCTACCGCCGTCGTAGGCGCGACCGGCGCAGCAGGCGTGGCTTCGGAGGGCTGCTCTGCCGCAGGGCTGGCAGCGGGGGTCTTCTGCGTGGCCGCTGTGGCTGCTGCCGCCGCAGCGGCAGCCTGCACCTGGGCCTTTTCCTTCAGGTCGGCCATCTTGTTGTTCATGTCCTGGAGCTTTTCATCGGCCGCCTGGCGAATGCTGTCCAGATCGACCTTTTCAGAAAACTCGCACCAGGTGAGCACGCCCACCATCAGCGGCAGCAAGAAGACGAAAGCCGAAGCCAGCGCAAACACCAGGCTGAAGCCCACGCCCGCGCCCATCACGTGGCCCGAGGCGCTGCCCATCATGACGGCCAGCGGATTGAAGCCGCCACCCATGCCGTGGCGCATGCCATAGCCCATGCCACCGCCAAAGTCGCCACCCATGCCGACCACGGCCGCAAACAAACCGCCCACCGTGAACGAGGCCGAGGTGATCAGGCCGAACAGCATCGAGGCAAAGATGGCCGACAACAGCATGCCGCCCACGATCTTGCCGATGGCGGCAAAAGGATACTTGCGGGTGATGTGCCAGGTGATCGACAGCGAGTGCATCACGCGCTCACCATCCCACAGCGCGGGGCCGACGATGGACGAGGCCACGTACAGCGCCAGCATCAGCGCGGCCATCGCCAGCACGGCCACGGGCACCACCACCACCAGCAGCAAGGGGCCCAGCACCGGGATCTTGCAGATGAAAAACACCACGGCCAGGGCCAGGAACAGGGCCAGCGCCGCCAGCATCATCAGCAGCCCGGCGCCCAGCAGCTTGGGCAGGCACAGCAACCCGGCGATGAAGTAGCCCACCAGACCCCGGTAGGGGCGCTTGCGCGCCAGGTCTGACAAGCAGGCGCCAGCGCCGCTGATGCCGGCCAGCCCCACCACGATGGCCACCAGTGCCAGCAGCACCGTGAACCCCATCCACACGCGGGC
Source organism: Acidovorax sp. IB03 (assembly GCF_016406015.1). Lineage (NCBI taxonomy): Bacteria > Pseudomonadati > Pseudomonadota > Betaproteobacteria > Burkholderiales > Comamonadaceae > Acidovorax > Acidovorax sp. IB03. The sequence goes on from NZ_JAEFCH010000052.1 coordinate 17,588, forward strand.
CAGGGCCCCGCCCAGCGCAAACACCAGGGCGGCAACCAGGAAAGAGGCCGCCATCACAGAGACGGCAGGCCAGCAGGTCAGTGCCTCGGGCAGGCGAAAAATGGAATACGGGTTGTCCGCTCGGACAAGTGGTTGGCTCATGGTTTTTCCCTCGGTTGGTTTGGTATGCATGGCGGGCCCGCTGCAGCGGGCCCGTTGTGTGGACTCGACCCGATCAGTTGCTGTAAGGGTCGTTGTTGCGGTTGCTCATGGGGCACTCGGGCACCTTGCCCCAGTTGCTGCCGCAGTGCTGGTGGCGCGCACGCACCACGCACACGCCCTTGCTCAGCATGTTGTCCTGGCTGTCGCACTGGCGCAGGGCTGCACGCAAGGGGCCCAGGCCTTCGCCCGCAGGCGCGGGGGCTGGCGCCGCACTGGGCTGCGACAACGTGGCCGGTGCGGGGCCGCGCGGGCCGTCATGCTGCCAAGGCGGCTCGTTGGCGGCGGGCGCCTGGGTCTGCGCATTGGCGCGAGGCTTGGGGGCTGGCTTTGGCGCTGCGTCGGCCGTCTTGGGTGCGGGCCGCGCAGCCGGTGCCGCCTGGGCTGGAACCGCAGCGCTGCTCACCGCGGGCGACGCCACGGCAGGCCCAGCGGTCACGGGTGCCACCGGGGGCGGCGGCTCTACCGCGGCGGCGGGGGGCGCAGCGGGGGCCAGTGGCACCGCTGCGGGGCTGGCATCGGCCGGTGCCGCGGGGCTGACCTGGGCTGCCGGTGGCTGCACGCTGGCCGATGGGGCCGCGGGCTTGGTGCCCAGCAACCACCAGGCCAGCCCGGCGACCACGGCGATACCCCCCAGGCCGAGCGCTGCATATTTGGCAGCCGAGCCGCGCGCTTCGGGCGCTGCAGGCTCTGGCGGCAAAGGCCAGGGCGCTGGAGCCGGGGCTTTGGATGGCGGCGCCGAGGGAGCAGGCGCCTCTGGCGCCGCAGGGATCCGCGCTGGTTCAGCGGCTGGCACGGGTGTGGCTGCTGCAAGGGGCGACGCGTCACCTTCTGGCACGCTGGGCGCGGTGGCCTGCGGCGCAGACACGACGGGCTCTGGCTCTGGCTCTGGCTCTGGCTCTGGCTCTGGCTCTGGCTCTGGAGCAGGAGCAGGAGCAGGAGCAGGAGCAGGAGCAGGAGCAGGAGCAGGAGCAGG